>JAFDIX010000792.1 GCA_019307805.1 Deltaproteobacteria bacterium
CTGCTCGTAACCATCTTCGAATTCACTGGGAGCTATGTATTCTTCGTCAGCCAATATACTTTCCAAGTCAATTAACACGCCAGTCGTTCGACCTTGAGGCCCCTCGGCCATGAGCTCTGGGTCGAATGACTCTAGACAGGTTGCCAAGCCTCGATATCCTCAAAACGGTCAATCTTCATCGCTTTCCATCCCTATCAAGATTACAGTTAGTCCACAAACCTCTGAACTGTGAACCATGGAACTTTGAACCTGAGTAGGTACATATATTTTTGACCTCTTAGACATTGAGCCGGCAGTTCTTGCAAGCGGTTTCACCTTCCAAGATTTCCGTATCACAGTAAGGACAATAACATTTCTCCCCATGTTTGTGGGTGGGGAGGTGGACATCCTTTCGTTTCATCTCCGTCCCAGATTGGAGCAATGAAGCTTGTTTTTGGGAAGACTATCTAGGGCATTGGCCACGTCCTTGTTTGAGATCTTTTTTGCGTCTTCAAGTGATTTTCCTTTTGCCATTTCCGTGAGCATACTGGAGACTGCAATGGCTGCCCCACAACCGAAGGTCTGAAATTTAATATCTTCAATGGACTCATCTTTGATTTTGAGATAGATGGTCATCATATCTCCGCACAAGGGATTTCCCACCTCTCCGACACCATCTGCATCGTCAATCACCCCAACATTTCGGGGGCCTTTGAAGTGGTCCATTACCGTTTTGGAATACATGGCTTATCCTCCCTGAATTATGTTTCCAATAACCTAATCACTAATTTTTTGGAGTAAAGAAGGTGGGTTAAAAATCTGAAAACAGGGGATCTTTTTCAGGTCAACACCAAATCAGTGCTCAAATACCTCTCCCCGGTGTCAGGCAAGATAACGACAATGGTTTTTTCTCGATTTTCTTTCCTTCGGGCGATTTGAACCGCAGCCCAGGCAGCTGCGCCAGAGGATATGCCGCAAAGAAGCCCTTCTTGTCTGGCCATTTTTCGAGCCGTCTCAAATGCCTGTTCGTTGGTGACGGTTACAATCTCATCAATTATTTTGGTGTTCAGGACATCCGGCACAAACCCGGCTCCGATTCCCTGGATTTTGTGGGGACCGCCCTTCCCCCCGGAGAGAACAGGGGAATCGGCAGGTTCAACGGCCACGGCCCGGAAGGCAGGTTTGCGGTCCTTGATCGCCTCGGAGACCCCCGTGATTGTTCCGCCGGTTCCAACACCGCTGACAAATATGTCCACCTCCCCGCCGGTGGCAGCCCAGATCTCTTCAGCGGTCGTCTTCCTGTGTATTTCCGGATTGGCCGGGTTGACAAACTGATTGGGCATATAGGCATTGGGTGTTTCACTGAGTATTTCAGTGGCTTTTGTAATGGCCCCTTTCATGCCTTCCTTTCCAGGGGTCAGTACCAGTTTCGCACCCAGGTGCGCCAGCAGTTTCCTCCTCTCCAAACTCATGGTTTCAGGCATGGTTAGAATCAGACGATAATTTTTGGCCGCACAGACAAAGGCCAGGGCAAGACCGGTGTTTCCGCTGGTAGGTTCCACGATGGTCGTATCCTGCTTTATAAGGCCCTGCCGCTCGGCGGCTTGGATCATGGCATTACCTATGCGGTCCTTTACGCTCCCCAGAGGGTTTTGAAATTCCAGCTTCGCGTAAATAACGGCTGATAGCTCCCCTCCGATTCGGTTTAATCTTGCAAGGGGAGTGGATCCTATTACCTCTGTAACATCCGCAAATTTATTATGCATTTTTCTCTCCTTCGCTGATTATGGTTCTGTTTTGCGATTGTTCCCGATGTAGACCAGCTCCGGCTGCTTCAAAAGGACTTTTGTATCAGGAGGGACTGCATCTGTGATCCATACGTTTCCGCCAATAATTGATCTGGCACCGATAACGGCCTTTTCACCCAACAAGGTTGCATTGGAATAGATAACCACATCACTTTCAAGTGTGGGATGGCGTTTTTTGCTCCTAAAGGCTTCGATTTGATCACTCGATAAAGAGAGAGCGCCCAGAGTAACTCCCTGGTAAATTCGAACCCGGTCACCAATTTCCGTGGTCTCTCCCACGACCACACCGGTACCATGATCAATGAAAAAATTCTTTCCGATCCTTGCCCCGGGGTGGATGTCAATGCCGGTGAGACCGTGTGCATATTCGGACATCATGCGGGGGAGAAGTGAAATTCCCATGCCATAGAGTTCATGGGCCATACGGTATACCGTAATGGCAAAGAGACCCGGATAACTCAGAATGATTTCATCGTAACTTTTGGCTGCCGGGTCTCCCTCGTAGGCGGCATGAACGTCGGTGGAAAGGACGGCCCGTATCCGGGGAAGGAGTTCAATGAATTCCAATGCCCTCTCGTGACCCTGCTCAGTGCATTGGGAGCAGGCCTGACCATGCTGAATACAGTCATGTCGAATGGCCAATATAATGAGCTTGGAGAGTTTTTCAAAAAGCTCCGTTGTCTCTTTTCCCAGATAGTACTCCAGATTGAAGATATTGAGCCTGGATTGGATAAAGTATCCGGGAAAGAGGATCCGTCTGGCCTGAAAAATGATATCAATAACAGCTTCTGATCGAAAGAGTCCTCTTTTCCAGAGGATGCAACGAGCGCTCCGACTGCTTCAGGGAGTGCTGCATAAAAACGGGACATCGTCTGAGGATCATTTTCACAATGCTCGGACGAGAAAGTGTCGGTTTTCATGATATTTCATCCTTGTAAGCGGGGAGAATCCCGTGGGCCCCGCTGAGTACAATGCAGGGATTGAAGGGATTTCCCTGATCATCAAAAGGGTTCTTAAAAACGTTCGATCTTCATCGCTCCCTAACCTTGAACCGTGAACCTGAGTAGTTACAAGAGAACTTTCCAGATATCCTGTATCGGGGGATCAATAGCGGGAGATTGCTCAATATTATAGGAGAATGGCTCGGTATGGCGGGTCACCAGAGACTCAAAATCGAGCCTCTGGTGACAGATCCATCAAAGGGACATCTCCATGGCGCCGGGCGGACATATCTTTACACAGAGCCCGCATGCAACGCATTTGTCATCATGGAAATGCACTTCACTGGTTACAGTGTCCACTTCAAAGGAATCGGTGGGGCAGAGGGGAACACACACACTGCAGTGGGCGCACCTGTCATCATTGCGGGTAATATCCTTGGAAAGGGGCTGTATTTTTAACCCCACATCCTTCAAATACTGGATACCGTTCTTGTAATTTTCATCCTTTCCACTCAATTCCAGTGCCAGAAGACCTCCTTCTTCCGAATCGATGTAGGCCTTCAATATATTGAATTCGAGGTCATAGTCTCGGACCAGCCTGGATACGATGGGCTGGTCTGCAAGTTGACTGGGAAAATGAAGCACAATCCTTTTTGTCGTCATCTTTGATTCCTCCAAGAGGGGTATCGGGAGAATCCACCCGATACCCCTCAAATATCGTTAATTTTCAATGGGCCTTTCATTCAATGGCCTGAATGTATATCCGCTCTCTGAATCGGGGAGAGAGGCGACCGGCTCTGTGAGCAGAAAATCACCTTTTGTAATACGTTCCTTGAGGAGGTTTGCGATCTCTTTTGCCTTGTAATAGC
>JAFDIX010000793.1 GCA_019307805.1 Deltaproteobacteria bacterium
TGTCCAATACCGGCTCGTCTATCTTTATCTCCGGCCTTATTACAAACGGATCCGATACCAGAAGCTCGCCCTGGCCTGGATAGTCTTCAAACTCTATCTTTATCGTTACCGCCGCACTCTTTACGTCCGGTAAGTTGTCCCATATAAACGTGTTCGGGCCGTGCTCGCAGTCTACGTCTGCCGCTATCGGCTGGTCTCCAAGTCCTGCGTCGTACGTTATCGTTACCTCAGGCCAATCTCCCGCTACCCCGTTCTTTGGTGCGCTTATCGCTGTCCACTTGATCTCATACCCGTCTTTCTCTGCAAATAACTCCTCATCCAATGCCGGCCTGTTTATCAATGTTATCTTCGGCCTTATCTTGAATACGTTTACCGATAGCGCCGTCAGTTCCGTTCCCGCTACCGCTCCTTCGTTGCGGATCCTCATTACACATACGTCGGATACCGCATCGTTCGGTATTACCCAGTTCGATACCGGATAGTTCGTCGGGAAATAGTTCGGGCCTGCGTCTGTTCCCGGCAGCAGCCCGTTCGTTACCTCGAATATGTAATCGTCATCCGCGGGCGAGACAAAAGTTCCCGTTACCGAATAGTCTATCGTTAGATTCTTTACGTCTCCCGTCTTGCTCCACTCGATTACTCCACTTACCAGGTCATCGTTTATGTAGAACTTGTCTTCCGAGGCAAATGACGGCTGCAGTACCGCAAGCTGGCCTAGTATCTTGTAGTCTACCGCCGACTCGCCTCTTACTAGCAGCGGAAGTGTCTCGTCCGATACCCTGAAGTCTACGTCTGCCGAAATCGTGTCCGGGATTCCTACCGCTGCCGGATCCCACAACCATGTGAATACATCCGGCGATATCTCTGTTCCCCCTACTCCTCCTCCCGGTGTTATTTGAGACCAGTCCTGCTGTACAGACAATTCGTCTACGTATCGGTACTCCACCCGGAACGTGCCTATGTCTCCATTCCTCTGCCACGTTACCTTCTTGCTGCCTCCTACATTCATGTCCGTCCCAAGAGGCAGCGGATCGTCTGGTACTATCGCTACGTTTGTGATGCTGCCTTTTACCACGAAACCGTTCGAGTAGTTCTTTACCCCTACCTGCGCGGGCGCGGGCGCCGTTGCCTCTACCTTTATGGTTCCCGCGTTGCCTACCGATACCGAATACGTCGCTGAATCTATATCCCACGGTACCGTGTAATACTCACCTTCATCCGGCGGCAGCGTCAAGTCCTTTACCGCTCCTGTTATCTCTACATAGGCGCCCGGAGTTCCGTCCTTTGAATAGTAAACCCGCGCTCCTTCTGCCGCTCCCTGCTTCTTGAACTTTATCGTCTGCGTCGTCCCTAGCTCCCATTCCTCATCCAGCGCCGGTACGTCTACTACGAACTTTACAAGTATCGGGAACGGCGTGCCGTCTACCGCCTGGTTCGTGTATCCTCCTATGTCCCACGCCTCTGCCTCGTTATCCGGCACTAACTGCGTTATCTTTATCCTGTGATCCGTAGATGTTACATCCGCCGTCAGCCCAGGTATCGGATCCCAGTTGTATGACGTCGCCTGATCTATTCCTCCCGGCGTTATCGGGATCCATGTCGGCGTGGCATCCTCTGAGTTGTTGCTGTAATACAACATTATCTTCCCGATTCCTGTTCCCGCTAAACCCCATGTGATGTTCGTTGTCTTGTCTTCTGCGTATACAATCTGACCGTTCTCCGGGAATGTTATGTTAAATGCCGCGCTTATCTTGAACGGATCAAGTAGGCACTCGTCGTATACCGACGGGTTCCCTGATTCCTCTACCCTTATCGCCGCGTTGTTCGTTACCGTCGTCGGCATGTTCCAGGTCAACAGCCCTGATCCCGATGTGCTCCCCACAGGCGCGTGTGTGAATGTCGACGTGTCAAGCAACGCTATCCAGTCACCCGGCGTTGATGCGTCTAAGTCGTAATACACCTTTACCGCCGCTACTAACCCCTTGAACGTCCAGTCTACTGTCGGGGTCGTTCCCGCGTCTACCGTCGTTCCCGTTCCCCTCGGACTCGTTAACGTTATGCTTCCCGTTAATTTGAACTTGTCCGATATGCCGTTTACGTACGTAAATCCTACTTCACTGTCTACTACCTTTACCCTCGTGTTCGTCCCCAATAACAGGTTGTCCGGGATGTCCCAGTCCAACGCGCCCTTCGTCGGGTCCGCGTCTCCTACCGCGATCCCTACCGGTACCGTCGTTATCTCGTTTACGAATGTTTGCGGGCCTGTGTCATAATACACCCTTACATCCGTCGTCTGCGTCCCCGTGAATGTCCACTTGATCATCGCCGTGTGTAACTGGCCTAC
>JAFDIX010000794.1 GCA_019307805.1 Deltaproteobacteria bacterium
TTTCGTTGATCAGGATATGCTCATTTTACACCTTAAGCAACTGTCCAGTTTTTAGGGAGTATTATACACAGAGGAATGTTTCGATTCTCTCTGTTGGAAATAGGGTTGTCTCAGGGTTGAGGTTTGACATCTTTTTAAGGTAATAATAGAGTATATTACTTTAGGGCAAAGACTATCGCCAACAATAATTCACTGTAAAGTGTTTTTTCGGTCTGGGACAGAATTGATTTTAGCGTTTTATTAGAGAATCCAGGCCCCGAAGGCGTGGATTTCTATTTTGAACTAAAAGCTGTATGCCCTCACGCCTTAGGAGGCGGAATATTGAAGACTATCCTGTATTGGGTCCTGTACCCTTTGATACGCCCTTTTTATCTAATCTCCGTTATCCTGAACACGCTTGTGCTGGCCCTAATCATCATCATTCTTTCCCCCCTGGATAGAAAAGGGGATATTGTCCATTACATCGGTAGATTCTGGTCTTTTCTGAACGTATATCTTTCCGGCACCAGGATGTCCATAAAAGGAAAAGAAAGAATAGAGAAAAGGCAGTCTTATATCGTCATGTCAAATCACCAGAGCCTGTTTGATGTATGGGCCCTGATAGCAAAAATACCTCTTCAACTCCGGTGGATAATTAAATCAGACATAAAAAAGATGCCGATCTTTGGTTATGCCCTTGAACGGATGGGGCACATATATATTGATAAAACCAAGCGGAAGGATACGGCTTTTGGCCTCGAGGCTGCTGCACGGAAAATAAGGGGAGGGACATCCGTGGTCATTTTCCCTGAAGGGACAAGAAGCACGGATGGACGTCTTAAAAAATTCCACGGGGGAGGGGCGCTAATTGCCATCAGATCTGGGGTGCCCATACTCCCTGTCACTGTAAATGGCAGCCGTTTCGTGTTGCACAAGGGCACCTTAGGCCTAATGCCCGGCAAAATTGAAATTGTTGTAGGCGATTTGATTGACCCCGTCATGTTTGGCAAGAACGGTAAAGATGAGTTAACAGCGGCTGTAAAAACGGCTATAGAGAAAAATCTCGATCTTGAGTATGGCGATCTCACATTAGAATCGTAACCGGTAAAGACCCAATGCGAAGGCATATACTTGACAGCCCGATCTCATATCACGCCATTTTTTTATCCGTTCGATACCTGCCCATCAGGCTTTGCCACCTGTTAGGCAATATTGTGGCATTACTGATCTATGTTTTTTCTAAAAAGGACCGGAGGGGGCTGGCCTTTAATCTTTCTTTGGCCCTGAAAAGGCCTGTGGACGACCCTTTTATCAGAAAAATGGCTCGGCAGACTTTCATCAATTACGGGCATTACATGGTGGACTACTTTTTAATGCCTCAGCTCCCACCCGACAAGGCTAAGATCTTTTTTGCCCGGATCAAAGGTGAAGAGATTCTCCAAGATGCCTTGGCCAAAGGGCAGGGGGCCATTTTACTGTCCGCCCATGTGGGAAACTGGGAATTCGGTGGGATAATGATGCGTTTGGCAGATTACCCCCTGGCTGTGGTTGCCATGGCACATAATGCTTCAGCCACCAATGCACTGGTCAATCGACTCAGGAAAGGCAAAGGTATTAGGGTAATTGAAGTGAACAGGTCACCTTTTTCAGGTGTCGAGATTTTACGCCACCTCCGCGAAAACGGAATCGTGGCCATGATCGGTGACAGGGATTTTTTCGGCAGGGGACGGCCTGTCACCCTTTTCGGTCAGAAGGTAAACTTTCCGGTGGGACCGGTTGTCATGGCCATGAAATCAGGTGCAGCGCTCATTCCCGCATTTGTTTTAAGACAACCGGATGGCAGGTATTTTGGTGTGCTGGAGAAATCCATACCCCTCCTTCTGAAAGGCAAAAAGGATGATATCATTCAAAAAAACCTGGACAAGACAGCCCGGGTATTCGAAGAGTATATTCGGCGCTATCCTGACCAGTGGTATTGCCCTGATCCCATCACCGGCGGGATGATTTCATGAAGCTCTGTCTCATAGCACCCAAATGGCCTGAGCATAGCCTTTGGGGCCAGATCTACTTTCGTTTTCCCTATCTTGCCCTGACGACCCTGGCCGCTTTGACCGGTGACGACTGGGACATATCCATTATAGATGAAAATGCGGACCCCCTTAACTTTTCGGATCTGCCGGACCTGGCCGCCATTTCCGTCATGACGCCTCTGGCCAAGAGGGCCTATGAAATCGCCGATAATTTCAGGGCAAATGGAGTGCAGGTGGTGTTGGGCGGTATTCATCCAACCATGATGAAGGATGAGGCCATGACCCATGCTGACGCAGTGGTCATAGGCGAGGCTGAAGAAATCTGGCCACAGGT
>JAFDIX010000795.1 GCA_019307805.1 Deltaproteobacteria bacterium
CCGCAGGAAGGTCTCCAAAGTCTTTCTGCTTTTCTGTATCCCATAGGGCCACCAGTCTTCCCCGAAAAATTTTTTCAGCCTTTCCACCTCCCCTGTAATCCATGGCATTGTTACGCGCAGGGCAGCCGTCTCAAAATATCCCTTCATGACCACATCTTTAGCCTTACAGAACGCCTTGTAGAGGTTCACGGCAATCCAGGGGTTTTTTTCATAGACCTCTCGCTTGAGAATTACTGTGTGCATGATAGGAAATATCCCTGTCTTAATGTAATAGTCTTCCTCCACCTCCCGGTAATTATTAAAGAGGCGGGCCACATTGGGGGAACCATTTGTGAAGCAGGAGGGGGCCCGGGCAGTGAACATGGCATCCAGTTCACCCTGATCCAGCATTTGGGAGAGATATTTGTCAGAGGGGATTGGTTGAAGGTCGATCTCCCGGGGCAGATCAAGTGCTATCTTCTCTTTGCGACCGGGGGTCTCTTCTCCCCCGTTCCGCCAGTGGATATCTTTGGGGAAGACGCCATATTCATCCTGAAAAATCCCCCGCAACCAGACCACAGCGGTGATCTGGTATTCCGGCAGTCCCACAATTTTCCCCCTCAGATCCCGGGGCTCACGGATCCCCTTTTGCGTATTGATAAAAACGCAGGAGTGCCTGAAGTACCGTGAAGTGAAGACTGGGATAGCAACAAAGCGGTCATCACCCCGGGAACGCAACATGACATAGGATGAGAGGGATGATTCGGAGACATCAAACTCCTGGTTGCGGAGCTGACGCCAGAATATTTCTTCCACCTCCAGGGACAGATAGTTCAACTGAATCCCTTCAGGTGCGATTGATCCGTATGCCAGGGGCAGAATGCGGTCATAGGGCGGACATGCAAATGAGAGCGTCAGGGACATGACAACAAACTCCTCTATTTTTGTTGGGTCTTACTTTTTAGACAGGCTTGGCGATCATCCCCCCGGCCAACATGGCCTTCGGTCATAATAAGCGCCCGAACTGTGCTAAACTGACTGAAGTCCTTAAAGCTGAAAGATTTCCACTTCAACCCAATCCCCCCAACCCCCCTTTAATAAAGGGGGACGTTAAATACAAGCATGTTGCGGATAAATAGCTCATCTTCCCCCTTTGTAAAGGGGGATCGAGGGGGATTTTTCTAAACCTGCAATTTCACGGATTACTCTCCCTTGACTTTTTCTATACCCAATTCTTTCAGTAACGCATCCGGCGGATTGCCGGTAGACAGGTCATAACCCATGGCCCTGTAGTAATCCTCCTTGAGAATGTCCAGGGGGACGACTTCTCCCCTGGTTGGTCCATCCGGTTTGGGCTCATGGAGCAGCCTGTTCGGCAGGGTATCGTGCTCCCGGTTGAGACCCTCACCCATGTTAAACAATTTTTCCTGGGCCATAATTCTTTCGCCCACCTCCACTATATCTTCCACAGACCAGGACTCCCCAAAAAGGGCTGACAACACCTTAGCCAAACGTTCTTCATTATACAGGGGGGAAAAGGTGCAGAAGATCATGGAGTCGCGAACCACCCTGCTTATGGCTGCGTTCTTGACATATTCGCCCTTTCCTTCCACCTGCAAACGCGTATCATCAAAGGCCTCCATCCTTGCCGGAAGACCGTACCCGTGGTGGCAGCCTCCCCGGGTGTCAATGGCAAATTGAAGGGCCTGCCCGTTCAAACCCCGGCATTCATACCCCCCAAGCTCCATGCCCTTGACGTGCATGGCAAAATCTTCAGAGCCCTTGATTTCCCTGGATAGGCGCATGGTCCCTTTGGATATCTGTCTTCCGAAACCTTCCTGTTTGGCCATTTGCTTCAAAAGGATGATCATGGCCTCATGATTGCCGAAACGCAGGTCAATACCAACCGTATCCTTCTGGGTGATTAACCCCTTTTCATAGCATTCCATGGCAAACCCGATGGTAATCCCGGCGGTCATGGTGTCCACTCCGTACTCGTCGCATATCTGGCTTGCGGCGATCACGGCCTCCATTTTGTCGACCCCGCAGGTGGTCCCGAAACCGTAGACCGTTTCCCACTCTATGTCGCTGTGTGCCCCCTTGTAAGGCCCCTCTTTGACCTCCACATCCCGACAACCCGGGCTCGGGCAGTAGGGACCGCAGGCCCGGCCCTTTTCCGGCCACCCCATGGGCGTGGTGGATTTATCAATCCCCTGCCAGCCTTCGAACTGGCCGGTCTGCCAGTTGCGGGTGGGCAGCATTCCCAGTTCATTCATGGTGGCCAGGTCGGATGCTGTTTCGTATTGCCGCCACCAGTCCGCCCAACCCTTGAAATCCGTCTTGAGGAGTCGGGCAGTCTCT
>JAFDIX010000796.1 GCA_019307805.1 Deltaproteobacteria bacterium
CCCACCATGGACTGCTCCATCTGAATACTCGGACCGAAGATGACGGATGTCGGTCGACATCCAAGGATTACACTTCACACCTTAAGCGAAGTGGTAGACGTTAAGGGCTATGTGGGTAATTTCCAAGTCAATATTCTGAAAAAGGCCCGTTACGTGGATGAAAAGGAATGTACTGCCTGCGGAGACTGTGTTCCGGTTTGCCCCGTGGTCCGGCCGGACGAGTTCGATCTGGGTCTATCATCACGACGGGCTATTTTTTCGCCATTTCCACAGGCCGTCCCCTCGGCCTATGTTATCAATGTAAACGAGTGTCTCGGTCACAACCCTGTTGTCTGCGCCAAATGCATAGAGGCATGTGATAAGGATTGCATTGACTTTCACATGTCTGACAAAGAGATCGTGGAGGATGTGGGTTCGATTGTGGTCGCCACCGGTCTCGACGTATATGATCCCACTGAGCTAGACGAATACGCTTATGCGAGATTTGAAAACGTCCTTACCAGCCTTGAATTTGAACGCCTCATCAATGCGGGTGGGCCGACCAAAGGAAAAGTCCTGCGTCCCACAGACCTGCGACCCCCGAGATCAGTCGGGTTTGTGCAGTGCGTAGGCTCACGATCAGCCAAGAAGGGTGGAAGCTACTGCTCGAATGTCTGCTGCATGAACACCATAAAGAGCACCCTGATGCTCAAGGAGCACTATCCTGACATTGACATCAAGGTCTTTTATATCGATATCAGGGCCTTTGGTAAGGGGTTTGAGGATCTCTATATGCGGAGTCGGAGGTCAGGGGTGCATTACCTGAGGGGTCTTCCGGGTACGGTTGAGGAAGAACCGGATAAAGGCCTGAAGGTGTCGGTGGAAAACACCGTCACCGGAAAACTCGAAACTCACCATTTAGATATGCTGGTATTGGCGCTCGGGATTAAACCCGCTGCAAGTACGCAGCGTCTCCAGGAGATGCTGGGTCTTCAGCTTACACCGGATGGATTCTTTCTGGAGGCCCACCCCAAGCTGCTGCCGGTGGACGCAGCAACCCGGGGGGTCTTCTACGCCGGTTGTGCGGAAGGGCCGAAGGATATTAAGGAAAGTGTCACTCAGGCCTCTGCTGCGGTAGCGCGTGCGATCCGTCTAATGCACAAAGGGGAGATCACCACCGAACCGATTACTTCGATGGTGGTGGAGGAACATTGTAAGTCATGCGGAAAATGCGCAGAGGTCTGCCCCTATAACGCTATTAAAGTAGATGTCAAGAGAAAGATACCCGCGGTGGTGAATACAGCGGCCTGCGCCGGGTGCGGGACCTGCGCTGCCGAGTGCCCGTTCGGCGCTATTATCATGAACCACTTTACTGATGAGCAGATCCTGAATCAGGTCTATGCGCTCCTCGAAGAAAAACCCAAGGAAAAGATATTAGCCTTTGCGTGTAACTGGTGCTCCTATGCAGGTGCCGACTATGCCGGCGTGTCCAGACTCCAGTACCCACCGAACGTGCGTATGATTCGAACCATGTGCTCAGGAAGGGTGGATGAGAAATTTGTGTGGGAAGGGTTCCTGGCAGGGGCGCCTGTCATTTTAGTCAGCGGCTGTCATATTGGCGACTGCCATTACATTGACGCAAACCACTGGACAGAAAAACGGATAAAGAAGATACATAAGAAGATGTCCAAGCTGGGGATTCGTCCGGAGCGGCTTCAGTTAGAGTGGATCAGCGCAGCAGAGGGTGTCCGCTTTGCAGATGTCATGCAACAGATGGAGGTGCTCAGGGAGGGTGTGACGTCCGAGGAGATCGCCGAGACAATAGAGATACTCAAAGGAGATGGATGATTGTCGATTGTTTATTGTTGATTGGCAATCCCCCGACGATTGTTTTCTTTTCTTCTGTCTTTAAATCAACAATCGACAATCATCAATCAACAATCCAATAGATGCCTCCTAACGGCCTTAAATCTATACTACAAATAATATTCAGCGGTCGGATGCTCGTGGCCCTTGCAATGGGTTTTGCCTGCGGGTTGCCCCTCCTGCTGACCATCACCGTGCTGCAGGCGTGGATGAAGGAGGCGGTGGGTCTTCCATACACGGCAAAGTTTCTCTGGGCCCCATTCTTAGACAGATACACACTTCCTTTTCTGGGCAGGAGAAGGGGATGGCTCTTGGTTATCCAGATAGCCCTGATCATGGCAATTGCGGGTCTAGGCCTCACTGACCCTGAGGGGAATCCGTGGATGGTCGCTTTTGCAGCGTTTGTAGTAACGTTTTTCAGCGCCTCCCAGGATATCGTGGTGGATGCCTACAGGAGAGAAGATCTCCCTGATGAGGAGTTGGGCTTAGGCTCGTCCCTATATGTGAACGGATACAGGGTGGGGATGCTTCTCGCCTCAGGCGGAGGCCTGATCATGGCAGATCATCTCTCTTTCGCCATTGTTTACCTGATAATGGCGGGCTGCATGCTGCCCGGTGTTATGACCACATTATTGGCGCGGGAACCTGAAATGGCTGCAGGAATTCCCAACTCCCTCAGGGAAGCCGTGCTTGACCCTCTCATAGAGTACTTCAGCAGGGATGGAGCCATCTGGATCCTGGCATTCATCCTGTTTTATAAGTTGGGCGATACTATGGCCAGCGCCATGACCATTCCCTTTTATCTCGATATAGGGTTTTCAAAGACCGAAATTGGTGCGGTCGTAAAGCTCTTCGGTTTCTGGGCAACCATTGCAGGGAGCCTGATCGGCGGGATAATAATGATACGGCTCGGGATCAATCGGGCCCTGTGGGTTTTCGGTTTTCTTCAGGCCATATCCACAGCGTGTTTTGCCCTCCTTGCGCGAGTCGGATACAGCGTTCCCCTCCTATCAGGAGTGATCGGTTTTGAAAACCTGAGCGCCGGGATGGGGACGGCTGCCTATATAGCATTCATGGCCAGCATTACAGACAAGAGATTTACAGCCACACAGTATGCCCTCCTCAGCAGTCTCATGGGCGTGCCCCGGGTACTGGCATCAGCTCCCACCGGCTTTCTTGCCAAGAGCTTGGGCTGGGAGAGTTTTTTTATCGTCTGCACCCTGATTGCTATCCCAGGAATGCTGCTCCTGCTGAAATTTGCGCCATGGCGCCAGTCATCCGTGCGTGGAATTTGATACCGGCGGTCGGGTGAAAGTGATAAGAAGTTGCTTTGACCTTTCTGATTACCGGTTCCCCTCACTTCTCAGCCCATCCCAGATCAGGGATTCGGGTGTGCCAGTCAGTTGCCTGCTGAAAGGCATAACCTGCTCGTAGCACCACGTCTTCCTGAAAAGATTTACCGTAAAGCATCAATCCAATGGGGAGACCTTCACTTGTAAATCCGCAAGGAACGCTCAAACCACACAGGTTGAGGATGTTCCCGATGGAGGTGTTGCGAAGATAGGCCAGGTTTATTTCGGAATAGGCCTCAATGCTCGTTTCAGCTTCGGCGACGGGTTTGGCGGGGATGGTTGTCGTGGGTACGAGCAGAACATCCACGTCTCTCAGGGATTCATTGGCTTTCACACGAAGATCTTTCCAGTCCAAGGCGTTTTGCAGGTATTCGGTAGCGCTGATCTCCTTGCCTTTTATCATTCGGTGAGCCACAATAGGGTCCAACTCGTCGAAATGCTTCTCCAGCAGTCTTTTGTTGAGTGTATAGGCCTCGGCTGCTATGATCAATCCTTGGCGGTTTAGTTCCAAGGCATCCCCTGCTGCTGGTACTTCTATACTTCCAACATGGGCCCCCATATCCTCAAAGACTCTTGCGGTTTCCCGTACGGCTTTTTCCACTTCAGGATGGACATTTTCCCAGAAAACCTTTTCCGCAAAAGCCACACGAAGCCCCCGCGCCCCCAGTTTCAGACTCTCCAATACATCGTGTTGCGTGTGGGACCAGGTGGTGTCGTCATTTAAATCGATTCCCTGCAGGCATTGATAAATTATAGCGGCATCTTCTACAGAACGGGTCAGAGTTCCCACCGAATCCAGGCTCCAGCTCAAGGGATAGACACCGGCACGGCTGATCCTGCCCACAGTGGACTTGAGGCCGGTTGTTCCGCAAAGCGCGGCAGGGATTCGTATGGACCCCCCCGTGTCGCTTCCCAGCGCCGCAGGGGCCATTCCGGCAGCCACTGCCACGGCCGATCCGCTGCTCGAGCCGCCCGGCACATGATGGTCCCGGCACCAGGGGTTGTGGGGTGTTCCATAGTCGTGATTGATCCCCACCCCGCTGTAAGCAAACTGAACC
>JAFDIX010000797.1 GCA_019307805.1 Deltaproteobacteria bacterium
GATCTCTTGCAAGGGTCCTTTGCTCCGACAGCGGTGAACATGGCGGTTCTTAATAACTTTCACCTCAAGCGATCCGGCCATGTCCATGTAATCGTGGACCAGTTTTGGTTCTTCTACTACGAGATGGAAACGACCACGGAGATAGCCGCCATCCATGGCTCGCCCTGGACGTATGACACCTATGTGCCACTCTTCTTCGCGGGTCATGGCATACCTTCCCAGCGAATTGCGCGGCCTGTTACACCCTACGATATCGCTGCAACCATCGCGACACACCCTACGATATCGCTGCAACCATCGCGACCTGCCTTGAAATTAAACCGCCTTCGGGTTCAGTGGGCATCCCTTTGGACGAAGTGTTGAAAGGGAAGTGATGATTAGTGGACTATGTTCAGTGAACAGTTTATCCCGTATCTGATACGGTGCCCAAATAACAAGAAGAGCTTGAAGGAAATGATGCAAAATAACCTGATAAAACAACATTTTTCCCCTTTCAAACTGTTTATCGCTGCCTTGACAGTAATCGTTGTTGGGCATTTTTTTAATAGTGTCAAATCAACCGGCGCTGAAGGAATTTCACCACCTCAAAGACTCAATTTTGAACTACTCACAGGCGAATGGCTGCGTACTGACGGAGGATACCTCATCCGGGTCAGCAATATCAAAACAAACGGACAGGTAAAGGCAGAATATTTCAATCCAAAACCCATTCATGTCGCAGAAGCCGCTGTTTCAACCCAGAAGAATATGATGAAACTCTTTATCAAGTTGCAGGATAAAGGATATCCGGGCTCTACCTATAAACTCTACTACTATACTGAAAAGGATGCCCTGGTCGGCTTTTACTATCAGGCAGCCATGGGCAAGACTTTTGAAGTGCTTTTTTTACGGAAGAAATAGAAACTACAGATGTTCACTTTCAGTTACATATGGATTTTCCTCCTGCTGCCTCTGTTGTTCCGTAAGCTCGCCTGACCTCACCAGGAAGACAGGTTGGCCCTATGGAAGAAGTATTACGTCAAGTTTGAAAAGGCAGTGTCCCCGATCAAAGCGGCTCAGTTTGTCCAGATTGAACATCAAATTACATTGGTCATAGACTTAAATATAGCCACGGAAATGCCATACGTTGAGTGATTAGGGGGATGCTCTTTACTATTTAACTTGACAGTTTCAACTTGGCATAATATTTTGTCAACATGCCGAGAAAATCACGAATAGATGCTCCAGGCGTCCTCTACCATATAATGGCCAGGGGGATTGAAAAAAAGACGAATATTAGAAAACAATTCTGTTTCAGAGTCGTTTTAAAAGCATCAGCATACAAAATGCTGCCTATTTTATGCAGCTTTCCTGTTATATCCATAGAGACCTTTGCAAAATGTTCAATTTGCAAAGGTCTCGTATTGTCTTTTGAGGGTATCTGATGAGGACCAATTCCCTGATCGCCTGCCACCATTGTGATCTACTCCACCGCGCCCTGCCGCTGGCACATGGCAGTGTCGCTCAATGTATGCGGTGTGGTACGGTCTTATACCGTCGAAAAAAAGACAGTCTCAATCGCACCCTGGCACTGACGATTGCAGGACTCATTCTTTTTGTAGTGGCAAACACTTACCCCTTTCTGGCGATGAAAAGTGAAGGTCTGGTACAAGAGACCACGCTGCTTGCAGGTGTGAGAGAGCTTTACGCACAAAATATGTGGGAACTCGCGGCACTTGTGCTTTTTACCACCTTTCTCACACCCTTTATCCAGATCTCAGGAATGCTTTACGTCCTGCTGCCGCTGAAGTTTGACAGATTGCCCTGGAGACTGCCCTTTATATTCCGGTTTTTGCAAAACATCCAGCCGTGGGGAATGATGGAAGTTTTCATGCTTGGTATCCTGGTTGCCATTGTCAAGCTGGCCAAGATGGCAAGCATCATCCCCGGGGTTGCCCTTTATTCTTTTGCGGCACTTATTTTAGTGCTGGCAGGAGCTATGGCATCCCTGGATCCGGATATTGTCTGGGACAGGTTGGGAGAAAATTAATGCCTGAAGATTCCATGACAGCGCTGAAGGCTTCTCTGGTCAGCTGTCACAGCTGCCACCTTGTTTGCAGGGCCCCATTGTTCCGCGGCAAACTTGGCGGTGCATGTCCACGTTGCGGCGCAGTACTTCATCAGCGAAAACCGAACAGTATTTCCCGAACGTGGGCCCTGGTGATAGCAGCTTTGATTTTTTACATACCGGCCAACGTGCTTCCCATTACGCTGACCACATCACTTGGCAAGATCCAGTCCGACACCATCATGAGTGGTGTTATTTATTTTATTACCACCGGATCGTGGCCCATCGCACTGGTGATTTTTATAGCCAGTATCGTCGTGCCTTTGGCAAAACTCCTGATACTCACGTTTCTTTTGATTTCCCTGCAACGAAAATCACAATGGCGGCCACACGACCGCACTCGTCTCTATCGCATCACAGAAGCTGTTGGTCGCTGGTCCATGCTTGATATTTACGTGATTACGATTCTCGTGGCACTGGTGAAACTTGGTGCGCTGGCA
>JAFDIX010000798.1 GCA_019307805.1 Deltaproteobacteria bacterium
AGTTCGAAATCCACCCTGTTTACGGCCTTCAGCCCGCCAAATGCTATTGTCGCTTTTTCTGTCTTAATCATCATGATTCAAAATTCTCCTGCGCCAGGTAAAGACTTGTGGGGATTGCATTTTATCTATATCTTGCCCCCGAACAGCCCCTGCGGCCTTGTCAAAAGGAAGACGGCCATGAAGACGTACACGGCGACCTCTGACATCTCCGGATAAACCAGGGACATCAAGGCCATGATCTCTCCAACGATGAGACCGGCAACAATGGATCCCTTGAAACTTCCCATTCCGCCGATCACCACACACACGAAACACTGTATCAGGATCTGGATTCCCATCTCCGGGAACACGGCCAACAGAGGTGCGGCCAGCGCCCCGGCCAGACCGGCCAGTGCCACCCAGACACCAAAGGTAAGTGTGAATACGGCCGATACGTTGATCCCCAGGGCCTTGACCATTTCACGTTTGTCCACGGCTGCTCGAACGGTCAGTCCAACGGATGTCTTCTTCAAAAAGAGCCATACCAGAACGGCCAGAACGATACACACGGCGGCCACAAACATTCGATAGACTGAAAAATGCATGGCTCCCAGGGACACGGCCCCGGAAAGTAGCTCCGGCGGGGAAAAGGGCCTGTAGGCAACCCCCCACACGAGCCTGATAAACTGGATGATCCCCATCAACAAGCCGAAGTTGAGGAGGAGGCCAAAGACCGGGTTTTTTCCATACAATCGGCGAAGCAACACGAATTCCACGACAAAACCCACGATCATGATGGTTATGGGCACCACGATCAGGACGACCCAGAAATTATCAACAAACCCCATTACTGAGAGTGCAACGTAGGCCCCGAGTGTATAATAGCCCCCGTGGGCAAAATTGATGATATCCATTAGACCGAAGATGATGGACAAACCCATGGCCATCAATGCCAGGAGCAGACCGAACACAAGACCGTTCATAAGTTGTTCGAACAATAAAATTAAAAAGTCACCCATCTCTATCTCCTAATCTTGAACTTGAAAATACGCTCGGCAATCTTTACAATTTTATCCCAAACACCCATGGGCATAAACAGCACCGTACCGATCAGGATCACTGCAATAAAACCCATCCATTCCTGAATTTCGGCACTGATGTAATCTTTGATGCCCCAGAATATGATTGATCCGACCAAGGGACCCCACACGGTCCTCATCCCCCCGATCAGACACATGATAATGATCTCTCCGCCGAGCAACCAGTGAAAGGTCTCCATGCCCACGTAGTTCATACGTATGGCATAGACAGAGCCGGCAACCCCCCCGAAAAACCCCGACAGGGCAAAAGCGATCAACTTGTATTTGAAAGTATTGTAGCCGAGAAAAGACACCCGAAGTTCGTTTTCCCGAATACCGTGGATTACCCTGCCAAAGGGTGAGTAGATGATCCTTTTTATGATCCAGGCGCAAATGAGAAAGACGACCATGACGAAAAAATAGAGGCGGTAGGGATCATCCAGGGAAAAGGAGAAGATGCCGGGGATCGCCACCGGTGGTGTTGGAACCGCCAGGAGCCCGTCGGAGCCGCCTGTAAATGAGGATAGAGGGGACCAAACAAGGAAATACCACATCTGAGAAAAAGCCAGGGTCGTCAATGCAAGATAGGAAGGGTCTGAACCGGGGCCGAATTTCTTGAGACAAACGTAACCAATGATGACTGCAAAGAGCGTGGCGACCACCATACCGAAGAACAGCACCGTCAAACCCTCATACACATTCACCAGCACCAGACCCGTGGTATAGGCCCCCAGCCCGAAGAACATGGCATGGCCGAAGGATATGAGCCCCATGTGACCAAAAATAAAATTGTAGCCCATGGCAAGAATGGCAAAAATAAGGAGATCCGTTGAGAGGTATATTGAGGGATTGACGAATGGCAAGATTATCAGGGTTACCGTCAAGGCGCTCATTGGGAACGCCGGGTGTTGCATCACCCTGGCTACAATTCCCTGACCCGCATTATTTTGTGTAGGCATAATAGCTATTCATCCTCCAAATCGCACTTTTCCAACAATTTACAGAAGGGGTACCATAATCCTTCATACTAAATTCTCTTCAAGCAGCCTCAATTCTTCAGGCGCAGTTTCAATAACTTACCAAAGAACGATATTCTAGAAGCATGATATAATGCAATCCATTACGATAAGTCAACCCTAAAATCTATTTATTCATGCTCAACATACTCTATTCGTTCAATATTAATTATTTTTTAATTGATTTTTTCCTAGTATTATTCATACATTGGGTTCGAAAGTCGGTGTGATCACTTATCACTTATATTGGCCTGAAGTCAAGGCAGCCCCACGCAGGCCCCGTTCCACCCCCCCGTCCTGACTGGATACCCCATGTGGTGCCGCCGCCCGGGGATGAGACCGGCCCGGAGGCCC
>JAFDIX010000799.1 GCA_019307805.1 Deltaproteobacteria bacterium
TTTAAAAAAATTTATGGTTACAGCAAAGATGATGTTATCGGCAAAAACCCGAAAATACTGCAAAGCTGTAGGGGGCGAAATTTATCCATGCCCGAAATGTTCCAAGGCCATTTTTGACTCCAGCTTGCTCGGATTAGGGTCTATCACGAAATAAATACCGCAAGATTGTAATCGCTATTTCGTGACAAACCCTTCTTTTATATCTACAGCCCCACAATCGATCTTTGGATAATGTTATCCTGTGTTTTACGACTGATATCCACAAAGTGAGCACTGTATCCTGCCACCCGCACAATCACTTCCGCATATTTTTCAGGATCCTGCTGGGCCGAACGCAGGGTCGTGTCATCCACCATATTGAACTGCACGTGATCCAAACCCAGATCCGCCCAGGTATCCATGTAGGACCTCCAGAGTTTGTACCCTTTTTCACCGGAAAGCTGGGTCGGTGAAAGACGCTGGTTCAACAAAAAAGCACGACCGTCTTTAACATGGTCGAATTTACTGCAAGACTTCAGCACGGCGGAAGGACCTTTCTTGTCCAGACCCGGGCCAGGAGAAATACCGCCGTCATAAAGCGCATCGCCCAGACGCCGCCCGTTGGGCAGAGCGCCCACAAGGCTGGAATAATGGATATTGCCGCTGACATTTTCAGGCAGGGCCGGCCAGTTGTTGCCGCTGGGACATTTGATATTATGAGAGTGGCTGGCCACTTCCCTCAGGCAGCGGACCATTATATCATCCACGTAATCATCGTCATTGCCCCACTTGGGCGCATTTTGAACAAAATCCAGCCGCATCTCCTCATATCCTTCCCATTCGGCTTCAAGGGCGGTGATCAATTCATCCATGGTGTATTTTTTCTTATCGAACACGAGCTTTTTGACTGCCGCAAGGCTGTCCGCGTTTTCCACCCAGGTGAAAAAGGTCACCCAGCAGTTCCCGCGCTCACCTTCCGGACTGACCGCATCAAGCCCGCTTTCCACCGACCGTTCCGATATACTGGACAAAAAAGGCCTGCCGAAAAATTCAGGATCCTTGATCCGGCCCAGGTTAACCGTTCGGACCAAAATGTTCATCAGCCATTCCATCTGGGCAACCCATGCCTGAAACAGCTCTTCAAAATCCTTGAATTTTCTGGGATCACCGGTTTTCGGGCCCATCTGCATCTTCACCACTTTGTCAAAACCATCTGACAGGGCATACTCGATCATTTTAGCGCAATTGGCGGTCGCCGAAGCCATGCGCATGGGCTGGAATCCATGCTTGGTGGTGGGACAGGGAGACATACAGGCCTGATGCACCCAGGTCCTGGCCTCCTCTATTGGATGGCCGTACCAGTGCACGGTGTTTTCCACCAGGATCGGGTCATTGCGCATGGAGGGGTACCCGAGTCCGTGCCGGATGCACTCAAAGCATTCTCTCATGACCTCATCTTTGACCTCTGGATGCCACCTAAAACCGAATGTGGGATTTGACACCCGAACCAGCCTGGCAGCCTGCATAAAAGCAACCGTCAGATCGTTACACGCATCCGAACCGTCCTGATTAACACCACCCATCGTCCATACCCACGTACCGGTGATGCCCTGGAGTCCTTCCCTGGCCCACCGGGGAGCGAACAGACCAATCTCATACGTACGAATCATGAATTCTCCCACCAGATCAAGAGCATCTTCCTTTGTCAGACGCTTATCAATATTAACATCTTTGTCATAGTACGGCCCGTGATAATAATCCGGCCGACACGGCATGGCGCCTTCAAATGCTTCGACCCGTGCGATGATCTGAATAAAGTGACCCAATTGAAAAGATTCCTGCAATGTTCTCGGCGGCTTTGCCGGTACCTGCTCACAGGTTTCTGAAATCCGCATCAATTCTTCTTTGCGCTTCGGGTCGGACTCAAAATTATCAGAGATAATCCGGGCAAGACGCGCGTAACGTTCAGCAAAATTTATCGACGCTTCAAGAATGATCTGCATGGCTTCCCAGTTAAGCATCTTGTCATATAAGGGCAGGATGTCCGGCCCCGGGTTGCCGGATGTTTTCTTTTCCGCCTCATCCATCTTCTTGTCGATTTCCTCGATAATGTCCTCAAATCCCCGTTTGCCGGTCAATATATATTCATAATCCTTGCCGGAATAACCATAGGCCGATGTGGGTGTGCCCCATCCGATAACACCGCTCATGAATTTGACCAGATCTTCCGGATTAAGGACCCTGCCCAGTCTATCAATAGCTGTTTTTCCGCCCCAGTAGTCGGTCAACTCAGCGATTTTCTTAAGAGATTCTTCTTCAGGTTCAGGGATGATACCTGCTTCGTTGTATACTTCTTCATT
>JAFDIX010000154.1 GCA_019307805.1 Deltaproteobacteria bacterium
GCAATATCTGTCAGAAACCCCGGTGTTAAGAGTACGATCCCTGCAAGCAGGATAAGCAGGGCATCAATAAGCCCTTCTGTAGGCATCTCCCCGCGATTAAGGCTCTCCCGAACCCTGTTCATGGTCTGAAATCCCTGCAGACGAGCCAGGTAGGCACCGACAAAGCCGGTCACAATGACCACCATGATTGTGTTCAAGGCGCCCAGATAGGATCCGACCTCAATCAGTATATAAAGCTCCAGAACCGGAATGATGGTAAAAGCCAGAAAGAGTTTGAGCAACATGGTTTACCCCGGGTTTACTCCCATTTTGTGGAGTTCTTCTCGGACTTTTATGAGATTATTGTTTAGTCTGCTATTTAGAGAGGATGATGGATATTTATCAATTAAAGCTTTAAGTTTTTTATAGGAGGAAAGGAGCAGGGCCTCTTTTTTTTCAGGATCAGTGGTATTTCTGGCCATCAGGTAGAGCCTTGCAGCCCGGTTACGCTCCTGGTTGATGAATTTCTCCGTAGCAACCTCCCTTAATGTCCTGGTCTCCTTTTCGAGTTTTTCCAGTTCCTGGAGGGCCTCCTCAAACCTCTCCTCCTCGATCATTGCCTTGGCCAGTGCCATGCCTTCATCAAGGCGTTTCTTTTGGGCGAGTGTGCCATCCAGATGTTCCTGCTCCGCCATGTCCACCTTTCTCAGGTGTTCCTGCTCCGCCATGTCCACCTTTCTCAGGGTCTGATCTATGGTTTCCATTTCAGGCCCATCGGGCAGGGTGATTCTGTATGATTCTGTATTTCACCAGCAACATTTTCGCTTCGTGAAATTGCTGGGTTTGGATCAGTGCATCAGTCCTTTTCAGCACGCTCTCCAGGGATTCCAGTTCCCCCGGCACCGTCCCAATGCCGGGTCCGGCAGGAGCCTGGCTACCTGTAGCGGGTGGAGGGGATGACTTCCTGGCTGCCAACTTTTTTTCCGTGCTCTTGAAAAGAGCCTCCTTGCCATCCAGATTATCCAGGAGTTTTTCATAGCTTTGAATGGCCTTCTCGTTCTGGCCCAGCATCACATGCCATTCTGTGATATGTGCCTGGAGATAGAGGAGGTCCGGCTTTCCATCCATTTGAGACGCAATTTTTTTCCCAATCCCTATGGCCTCTTTCAGCATCCCCTTTTTTGCAAGGGAAAGGGCAAAGACAAGTCCTATCTCAGGGGTGAGGGATTCGGGGCCCAGGGAGGCCTCCAGTTTCGTACATTCATCCACCACACCCTGGTAGTTCCCATAGAGATAGCTGTCCAGGATTCTTTTACGGGTAGCGGAAAACCGGCTGATGACAGCCGTTGCTTTTCGGTCGAGCGGTTGTTCGCGGGAATAATACTTTTCCTCAAAACGGCCTAACTGGGCTAACAGGCGACGGGTCATTTCAGCGTATTCATATCGGGGGGGCTGCCTGAGTGAGTCGTCTCGAATCTTCTCATAGAGGGCAAGGAGATCATGGGCCATGCTCTGATCCTCTTCAGTGAGTGACCCTTTCTCCAACATACCCCGGAGTGAAGCGATTCTCTCTTCGAGCTGGGGAAGGGGCACGACAGGTGCCGTTTGTTTTTCCGGCCCGTACACGACATCCGCTTTTCTGGTTTCAGGAATGCATCCGGCCAGCAGCATCAATCCAGCCACAGAAAAAATAATAATTCTAATTTGAAAACGACTCCCCATGCTTTACTCCCAGGATAGGTTCGAAAAGTCTTTTCAGTTGTAACTGATTTCTCTCCCAATTTGCAAATGAATAGAACTCCAGTCCCTCTCCCCCGGCCCCTGTTTCCGGGGAACCAACGGGGAGGCCGGTTGTGGATGAGACCAGCACCTGCTGGAAACCTTCCTTTTCACTCAAGCCGATCCAGTCCGTATCAAAGGCAAGGTTAGCGATATCCAGATTGCCTTTATAGGGCGTGCTGTTCACAATGGCATTGGCCGTATCGATCCAGAGGAGGAGGGCACCGGAAGACCCATAGATAACCACCTGCTTTCCTTTCATGGGCCGGTTGTTGTCGTACCCCACGTAGGCGCCGATCACATAACCCTTCCGGACCTCGAGCCCCTTGCCTTTGACCTCTCCCGGAATCAGCCCTACAAAACTGGAATTGGTGAAGCGGTTGGAGGTTCCCGTCTTTCCGAAAGAAGGGATGGGAATTATTACTTTCTCCTCCTCGACATCCAGGGAGAGCCGGACCGCCCCCCTGGCCCGCCGACCCGTCCCTTCCGTCATGACCATTCTTAAGATTTCCGAAATCTGACCGGAAAGGCCTGTGGTCAACACCCTCTCCCCTTGGGGACGATATTCCCAGATGTCTAAACCCTCTCTATCAACGATCTTTGTAATAATGGGCACTGTCCCTGCGCCTTTTCCATTGATGCGGGGGGACAGGTTACCCGTCATCATAGTCTGGTAGGCCTGGGAGGCCTCCATTATGCTTACGGCGTTTGCCCCCAGGGGAAAAGAGAGTACGGGATCAAGTTTTGTGGCAACCCCTAAAATTTTCGCAAGTCTGGTCACGTAATGCAGGCTGACCAGGGTCCTGAAATCCCTGATTCGAAAGAGTACCTCAGGGTCATATTTTTTGAGTCTCACCAGCCTTTCGTAGGTTTTTTTCATGTGCATTTGGATAGTATCGATCACTCTGGCAGGAAGGAGCCCGTCAATCCATATTTCCTCTGCCTCCAGTGTCAGGTGGTTTTCCTCAAACCATTCCGGGGTAAGGGGCAGGGATGGAAATATTTTCGAAAGATATTCAGGGTCGGCATAGATGATCTTCGCCTTACCATCCTCCCCCGAAGATCTGTGGAAACGTGAGAGATCGACATCAAAAAGAGGCTCGTTGGCAGCAATGCGCTCCCGGACCTGCTGCAATGTTTTTTTCATTTCAAAGTTGAGAAACTGCAGCCTCTGAAAGCTGAGCTGATAGAGTTTGCGTTCATCCTGGCTCTCTTCATTTAAACGGCTCGGATCAATAGAGAAATGGAGACGCCTCAAATACCCAAGGGCCTCCTCATATCCACTGAAGATAAGATCCGCCTCGCTTTCCCCTTTTGATTCTTCAAAGGCTGCCTCCATCAAGGCATCCCTGTTCACCAACACCCCATACTGGTCCCGAATCCTTGTGACATAGTCCTGGTAGCTTTCCTCTTCACCCCTGTGGAGTTCGAGCAACTCCACCACTTTCCTGAATTCGCCCATGTTGAGACGGTCCATGAGATGATAGAGGAGCCAGACCGTGGCCAGGTTTTCCGATTTCACACCGGCCCATGCCATGGAAACCATCTCGGATTGCGGCAGGTGGTCAGGCCTCGGTAGATAGGTGGTATTCTCAAACTGATACAGGTCCCTTTTGTTGACCAGTTCATCCAGATTGTTCCATTTGAGTTGAAGGGCCGCCGTATAGACGATCGTCTTAAAAATGGAACCCAGTTGTCGTTTGGCGTCCACAGCCCGGTTGAAGAAGCGGTTGAAAAAACCGCCTACCATGGCTCTCACCATACCCTCCTTGAGTACAATGATAGCCCCTTCCAGTTCCGGCAATCGAGAAAGCATCAATTTTTTCTTCCCTTCAATGTCCTCCTCTTCGATCATTTGCACTGGGACTAAATCTCCCACTTGAAAGTTTTTCAGAAAGGAGAGGATGTGGCGGCTGTCGAAAACGGCCCAATTGCCCATTTCTCCCTTGAGCCAGGCCTCACCCATGGTCTTGAAGCCATCAAAATTAATGATTCCTCCCCCTGTACCCCAGGCCACCATAATATGGGGATTCGGGGGATCACGGTGGATGTATGTGATCCGGCTGAGAAAGGGCAGTTCGTTTTTGGCCTTTTTCAAAATGTTTCCGGCCATGCGTTGATATCTCAACTGCAACCGGGCCCGGTCATAGCCTGACAGTTTTACATCCATGACGGGGAGGTGCCGACGAATGCTCCTCAAGGCCCCCTCCTGAATGTCCTGATTAATGGAAGTGTATATCTTGATCCCTGATGTCGCGACGTTATCTACGCCCTGGTCCTCCAGGATCTTTCTGAAATAGGGTGATTCCAGTTGTTCACGAATATAGTTCATAATTACGTTCAACCGGTAGGTCACCCTTCCTTCCTTGAACGGGACTTCCCGTGCCTTGCCCTCAAGATATTGGGCCTTGGTAATGAACTGCAATTTAACCATGTTCCCGAGTACGTAATCCTTGCGTTCCTTGGCCAGTTGCAGTGCCCTTATTCTCTCTGCATTGCTCTTCTTCGTGAAGGGATTGTAGAGGTAAGGTCCCTTCACTGAACCGGCAATAAACGCGGACTCAACAAGATCAAGGTCTTCGGCCCCCTTATCAAAAAAGTATTGGGCCGCTATTTCCAGACCCCTGCCAAAACCGGTTACAAAGAACTGGTTTACATACATTTCAAGGATTTCCTGCTTGCTGTATCTTCTCTCCAGGAGCAGAGACTGCATCAATTCCTTGAGTTTGGCCTGATAGGAACGTCTTTCCCTCTTAAAAATGTTTTTTGCGGTCTGCTGGGTAAGGGTGCTGCCACCCTGGATCACCCGGCGCGCCTTGATATTGGCGATAAAGGCCCTGATGACAGCCTTTATATCAAAGCCTGGATGCTGGTAGTAGTTCCTGTCCTCCGCAGCGATCAGGGCCTTGATAAAGCTGGGGGGGATATCTTTGAACTGAATATACTTGCGGTGGGTTTTTTCAAAAAAGACCCCGAGAATGCTTTTGCCGTCATCATAATATACAGGGCTCTCAGAGAAAATGATGTTTTCAATGGCGCCTCGATCAATCCGAATGGCTGCATCCTGGGAGACCTGGTAATAGAGAAAGGAGAGGTACAGGGCCAGGGCCAGGAGAGGGCCCAGGAAACAGAAGAGGGCAATCCGGAGCCTATTTGACCTGGCAGGCGTGTTTGGTTTCTTTATTTTTTTCTTTTTCATGAGGGGATACAAGGGATTCCGGTTCAGGATGAAGGATTGAAAAGATCCCCCGAGAGGAGCTTTTCCCTCAGGATTTGTTTAAGATCCATGCCCTTTATTTCAAGCCCTTTTCGTCCGTATTTCATGTTGGCTTCGATCAAATACCATTTTCCGTTGTATTCTATGAAATCAAGCCCCACATCATTGAACCTGCATTTCTCTGCTGTTTCCACCGCCCGCAATAGGGGTTCCTCGGGGATATCCTCAAAGTTGATGGATCCCCCCTGATACAGGTTGCTCTTAAAATTACCGGGAGCACACTCACGCCAGTAGGCCAGAATCGGCTCGCAATTGATAAGCACGATTCTCAAATCACGCCTGTGGGGCAGGTATTCCTGGACATAGGCCACCTTGGTCATACCTAAATAGGCCTCCAGGTCTTCCTCGCTGTCAATCCTGAAGACGCCCTTTCCCTGGGCGGACGCACGTGGAAGCTTGGCGATAAAGGGAAAGGTGAAATCCTTAAGAATATCCCCGTGGTGAAGAGGATAGTAGATCCTTGTACGGGGATGGGGTAGTTCCAGCATATAAAAGAGGGTCGTCTGTTTAATTTTTTCATCCGCGTAGAGATAGGTCTCAACGCTGGGGAAAATTCTTTTTCCCATGGTCGTGAAGAATTGCGCGTAATTGAGCGTCGGATAGAGGATGATATCCGCTTCAATGATCAAATCCCTTTCCCTTGGGGAGTAATCCAGGAAATTGGGTTTCAGTCCCAGGGTGATAACCTCGGGGATGCCCTTGAGCCGGCTTCCCAAGGCGATAAAGGGGTGATTGCCACTCACCATGAATCCCTCTCGTATCTCCAGGGGTGCTCCCGGAGAATATGCTATTTTCAGCACTAAATTTCTTCATTGTAATACCGGTGGAACAAAATGACAATGTGTGGTGTCTCTTTGGGAAAGATTTTTATCCGCCTTCAAAGAAGGCCGGGGGCGACTCGACTTGGCTCATTGACACGTTTTAGCCCGTGGGCGCCATTCGGCGTCGAAACCAGGCCCTCAAGGGCAGGACATGCCATCATGCCTTAACCAGGGCAAACTTTTTCTGCCTGTTGTTATTTGGGAAAGAAGGAACAGGAATCCTTGCCCTCGGGGCCAGGATTTTTACTGGGTGGGAACATTACTATGATTGATCCAGTACCTCCCTCAGTTTTTGAGATAATTGAACCAAATTAAAAGGTTTCTGGAGAAAACCTTCAATACCCAGGGCCAGGGTGCTCCGTGACTGTTCATCGATACTATACCCGCTGGAAAAGAGTACCTTTGCATTTGCGTTGATTTCCTTCAATCGGTGAACCGTTTCATCCCCGCTCATGTCCGATAGCCCCATGTCCAGAATGACCAGATCAATTTTATCGTTGCTTTTCCTGTAGAGATCAATGGCTTCCTTCCCACTTCTCGAAGTTATCACCTCATAGCCCAGTCGCTCCATCATCTGGCTGGCAACATCAATGATCATATCCTCATCATCCACAAGAAGCACGGTCTCTTTTCCCCTTAGAATCTTTTGGACCGATTGCTTCTGCTTCTCCAGGAATTGTCCGTTAGAGGGCAGAAAAATGCTGAAGGATGTTCCCTTTTCTTTTTCACTCTCCACGTGAATGATACCGCCATGGCCCCTGATGGTGCCGTAGGCAAAGGCGAGTCCCAATCCGGTCCCGCGCCCCATTTCCCTGGTGGAGAAGAATGGCTCAAATATCCGTTTCCTTGTCATCTCATCTATGCCCGAGCCAGTATCAGAAATGACTAATTTCACATATTTGCCAGGGTCCACCCCAAGGATTCGTGCCTCCTCTTCCACCAACGCGATATTTTCTGTTTTGAAAATGAGATTTCCACCATCGGGCATAGCCTGCCACGCATTGATACAGAGGTTCAGAAGGACATGCTCCATCTGTCGCTGTGCAACATCCACACTCCACAGATTCTGTTGGTACTCTTTGTGGGGAGTGAGCCCTTTTTTCTCTGGACCGAACATTTCAAGGCATTTGTTGATAAGATCGTTCATATCCGTCGGGGTGAGGTCAAAGGGGGCATCTGAAGCAAAACTGGAGAGTTGCTCGGTCAGTTCCGCCCCGCTTTTCACATATTTTTCTATGCTCTTCAGCTTTCCCGAATGAATATGCCCTGCCTCCGTGTCCAGTTGAAGAAGAGAGGTGTTCCCTTGAATCCCCATGAGGAGATTATTGAAATCGTAGGCAATCCCTCCTGCCAGGTTTCTGATGGCTTCCATTTTCTGGGACTGCAGAAGCTGTTCTTCCATGCGTTTCTGTTTGGTGACATCCCGTATAATGTTGAGTGTTGCAGGTTTTCCATCCCACTGGACGGTGATATCATTGATCTGTACCCACAGGCTATGACCGGCGTTGTTGCGGGCGCGGAGGGAATAGGCACTGGTGAGATTCTCCCCCTTGGCCCGTCTCTCCTGTCGGTCTCCCATCAGGTCCCTTTCTTCCGGATGAAAGAGGTCTGCAAAAGGCTTCACCTCAAGTTCCTCTTGAAGATAACCAAAAAGGGTTCGGGTAATGGGATTGGAAAAGACAATTTTTCCCTTCTGAACAGGACAACCAGAATGGCATCATTGGCATTTTCTATGAGAATCCTGTACTTCTCTTCAGATTCCCGCAGTGCCTCCTCTGTTTCTTTTCTTTTTTTGTAGAGCAAGGCATTTTCAATGGCAAGGGCCACCGGACTGCTCAGGGCGGTCAGAAAATGGAGGTCATCCTTTCTAAAGCCCCCGGGAACCTGCACCGAGTGAACGTATATCACCCCCCGAATGCGTGATTTGCTGACCAGGGGCACACAC
>JAFDIX010000800.1 GCA_019307805.1 Deltaproteobacteria bacterium
GACTCTTCCCCGGCAGAACCGTCATCGCAGTCGGCAGAGTGGCCGAAGATTCATTAAATAAGTTCGGCGTATTGAGTCATGGGGTGAGACATCCTGCACGGGGTGGTGCAGGGGAGTTCCGGCGCCAGTTTTCGGAGATAATCGACATCAATGGATAAAGTGAAGCCCCTCAGGGAAGAGCCGGTGTCCGACATGGGAGACCCGGTGGGTTCAGGGGCAAAAGAGGATATGGCACAGGTCCCGGTCCAGGGGGCAGAAAGGGTCAAGGGAGCAGCGTTTGCCGCTACCAGCGGTCCTTTGCGGGCCGTCCGCGCTCTCAGCAGCCCGGTATACCGCTTCTACTACTATGCCCTCCTGAGCCACATGGCCTGTATGAACATGCAACTCATCGCACGTTCCCTGCTCATCTACCGACTCACGGGATCTTCCTGGATTCTTGGTCTCATGGCCCTGGCCCAGGCACTTCCCATGATGGCCCTGTCCCTGATTGGCGGTGTGATTGCAGATCGCCTGCAGAAGAAGTATGTGGTCATGCTCGGTCAGGCGGTCTCCTCGCTGGTGGCCCTGGGCGTGGCAGTCTTGCTGGGCATCGGATACCTGAGCTCAGACCGCACCGGGGCCTGGGTCGTTCTGGTGGTGGCATCCCTCCTGCAAGGAACGGTGATGGGCCTGATGATGCCTTCCCGCCAGGCTCTCGTTGCGGAGATCGTCCCGGCCGAGCATCTTATGAACGCTGTCGCGTTAAATGTTCTTGGCATGAATACCCTCAGGATCTTCGCACCGGCCCTGGCCGGCTTCATCATAGATCGTTTTGGTTTTGAGACAGTGTACTATCTCATATGCGCCATGTACCTCTCTGCGGTCTTGTTTCTCATCCCATTGCCACTTGCCAGGATTAAAAAGCGGCGATTAGAAGGCCTTTTGGCAGATTTGAAAACAGGACTGCATTACGTGAGGCAGGAGAGCACTATTTTGCACCTCCTCATCCTCGCCCTCTTTCTCGTTGTCCTCTCCATGCCCTACATGTTTCTCATGCCCGTTTTTGCCGATGATATTCTGATGGTAGGAGCAACAGGAATGGGGCTGCTCTTTGCCGTGTCGGGGCTCGGGGCCATGGCCGGCTCCATCACCCTTGCGGTACTCCCCAACAAGAAGCGGGGGGCCATGCTTTTGGGGAGCGGACTGCTCCTGGGTGTGGGGCTTTTGGGCTTTTCCTTCTCCAGATCCTGGACCGTCTCTGTCGTCCTGATGGTATTCGTGGGTCTGGGTCACTCCGGGCGAATGACCCTCAGTAACACCCTGCTCCAGTATTATGTGGCAGATGAGTACCGGGGCAGGGTGATGAGCCTTTATCTCATGGAATTCGGTATGATGGGGGTTGGTGTGTTTATTGCCGGCGCCATGGCAGAGTACCTCGGGGTTGAGTGGGCAGTTGGCGGTCTCGCCGGGGCACTAGTCCTCGTCTGTTTGCTGGGCATGGGCTTTTTCCCCCGCATTCGCAAACTCGATTAGCACCCAATTTGTCTAATAATACACATCAAAATAACTTCTGGAATGATTACAAGAAGGCATAGGGGATTGAAGGCTTCAAATGGTAGTTGAAGCTTTATTGAGGCGGCCTAAAGTGAGGTAGTATAGCAGAAACTTTGAATTTGGGAATTTTTCAGTATTGTAATGGTCTCTGAAAGTTTTTCGGAATCTACAGAGTGGCGGATAGGATAATTAATCTTAAATGGTAATCTTTACCTCGTTTGCGTCATCTAACAACGTTCGCACCAAATCAGCCGTAAAATGGTCGGAAGTCCCTTCCCGATAGGCTTAAGAGGTCTGTCTCCACGCCTTCTTGTTGACCGCTGCTTCCATCCGAGCCGCCCGTTATCTCCGTAATTCCAATAACCTCTTTCAATAACCTCTTGACTTAGATAAAAAAAAATAGTGGAATAGGCGGTTGCTTCTACACCGACGAAAAGGAAAATAAAGAAAAGAGGGAGGATTCTATCTGTAATGACAATGAACCAGTAACAACTGCCTTACTCCTCGCAGCCGGCACGGGAAGCCGGCTTAACCCCATAACGCAGGACATGCCTAAATGCCTTACCGTAGTCAACGAGGTCCCCATACTTGAACGGCTTGTCGACTGTCTGAATCAGCAGGGCTTTAAACGCCTGGTTGTGGTCACTGGATATCTGGAAAATCGTATCCAGGAATTTCTGGGAACTCGGGCGGGCGACATGATAATTGAATATATTCACAGCCCGTTATATAAGACGACCAATAACATATATTCACTCTGGATGGCCCGTGAATTTATTAACGAACCGTTTCTGCTGATCGAAA
>JAFDIX010000801.1 GCA_019307805.1 Deltaproteobacteria bacterium
GGGCTTCCCGGCACAAAAGATGGTCTTCCTGCCTAAAGGTGCCCCAGCGGCAGCTATCGCTACTTATACGAAGGCGTTCCGGGCAGTCCATGCTCGCAGTGACTTTGCCAAAATCTCGGCTGTACGTCTCGGCAAATATCCGCAGATGACCGGCGACATGGCCACCGCCACTCTGAAAAGTGGTACCAATGTTCCGGTTGAGGCAAAAGCCTTCGTCCTGAACTGGCTCAAAGAACGCTATGGCGTTACAATGAAGTAATCATCCTTCTATACACCTTTCGCTGAATCGCGGAAGGGGTTCTTGATTTTCAATTCCGTTGGTGGAGGCCCTATGGAACTTCTTACTACTGCGCTTCCGGCACTGGGGGAAGCTTTTTCCCTAATCCTTCAGCCTCAACAAATTGCTTTTCTGATCCTGGGGGTTCTTCTGGGGCTGTCTGTCGGTGTATTTCCCGGACTAGGGGGAATAGCGGGCCTGTCTCTGGTTCTTCCATTTGTCTATGGGATGGAACCGGTCTCCGGTCTGGCCCTGATGGTTGGCCTTGTTGCCGTCATTCCTACTTCTGACACCTTCGCTTCGGTTCTGATGGGCATTCCAGGCTCGTCGGCTTCGCAGGCTACCGTACTCGATGGGTTCCCACTTGCAAAGAAGGGCCAAGCGGCGCGAGCTCTATCCGCTGCATTTGCTTCATCTTTGTTTGGCGGTCTTTTGGGTGCTTTTTTCCTCACCTTTTTCATCCTGATCGCTCGACCTATCGTCTTGGCCTTCGGTTTGCCGGAGATGCTGATGATTACGATCCTTGGCCTGAGTATGGTCGCAATTCTCGCCGGCCGCCTGCCGCTAAAGGGCGTTGGGGCCGCCTGTATGGGGTTGCTGGTAGGCACTATAGGTGAAGCGGATGCAGGCGGCTCGCTGAGGATGTCCAGCTATAGCATCCCCTATCTGACGGATGGATTGCAATTGGTGATTGTCGGTATGGGGATTTTTGCTATCCCCGAGATTATTTCCCTCCTGCGCCAGGACCGGGCCATTTCCAGGGATGCAACGCTGGGTGCCGGCTGGTTAAAGGGTGTAAGGGATTGGTGGGGCAATATCTGGTTGTCAATACGGTGTTCATTGATTGGGGTGATTGTCGGGGTGATTCCCGGCCTTGGAGGCTCGGTTGTGGATTGGATCGCCTATGGCCATACCGTACAAACCACCACCGATAAATCCGGTTTCGGTTCGGGGGAGATACGCGGTGTAATCGGGCCGGAATCCTCCAATAACGCCAAAGAAGGCGGCGGGTTAGTGCCAACCCTGATCTTCGGCATCCCCGGGTCGGGATCCATGGCCATCTTTCTTGGCGGTCTGGCACTCCTTGGTTATGATGCCGGTCCCCAGCTTATCACGAACGATCTCGATATCACGTATACGGTTGTCTGGTCGCTTGCACTGGCCAATGTCGTCGGGGCAGGGTTATGCATCATCCTTTCACCTGGTATTGCACGGTTGACCACGATCCGCTTTACGATGCTGGCACCGTTTCTCTTTATGATGATTACTTTCGCGGCCTTTCAGTCACGACAATCGCTGGGTGATCTGGTGGCACTCTTTGCAATCGGTCTTCTCGGTATTTTTCTGAGGCGGTTTGACTGGTCACGACCAGCCTTTCTGATCGGATTTGTATTGAGCACACAGGCTGAGAATTTTTCTTTTCAAGCCTATCAGATTGCCATGAGCAAGTTCCGCCGGGGGGCTGATGTCGGCTTGGAATACATATTCTCACCCATCGTGATTATATTGCTGATCGTTACCGTTATCTCGATAATTGTGGGCATCCGGCAGGCTAAATCCATTATGTCTGAGGGAGAGGTTCCCGTGGGTGGGAAACGAGCTCCATTGATCTTTTTACTGATTGTAACCGCATACTTTGTGATCAGTTACTTCGATGCCGCTGCAATCACTATGCAGACCGATCGTATTTTCCAGATGACAATCGCCTTTGTAGCAACGGCCTCTTGCCTTTTACTCCTTATTCGCATGACCCGTGCTCCGAAAACGGATGTGATATTCGCCGATCGCGAGGCTGCGGGTGAAGATGCCGAGGCCCCGCAAGGGCTGTGGAGGACGTTGGGTTGGTTTGCGATTTTACTGATACTGTCATCTCTGGTGGGTTTCATCCTGGCCCTGGCGATCTTTTTTGTGGCCTTTCTTCGGATACGAGCGGACAGAACCTGGGCCAAGACCCTGCTCCTTACTGCCGGAGGTATAGCGTTGATATGTTTTATGGCAGGTTCTCTGAACCGGGATTTTCCATCGGGCCTCCTGCAGGCATTTGTTGAACTCCCCTG
>JAFDIX010000802.1 GCA_019307805.1 Deltaproteobacteria bacterium
ATAATATTATGTCCTAGGTTGAGCGGTTCAGCGTTCACGGTTCACGGTTGAAAAACAAAAACCGTTTTATATCAAAGGGATAATGCATCAATAGGGGCCGTAAAGCTGCTACACCCAACCCGCCTTCCAAGCTCCTCCGCCGAAGCTTCGGCGCTCTCGCGAAGGCGGAAGTCTTGTACGGCGGACAGGTGGGTGAAAGTGGCTAATGCGATTAACATTTTGCAATATGAGAAATATCAAAATTTTATAACCTTTGAACCCTGAACCTTTGAACCCGTGAACGCATACAATCTTTCTTTGTCAGATAATAAATCTTCCGAGTCAGTTCTCGTGCCACTTACCAGGCCTCAATATATTTCCCACCGGGCGGGATTCAATCTTCATCACTCTCCAACCGTGAACCGTGAACCTTTGAACTGTGAACCTGTGTAGTTATGGTATTCCTTTAAAATGGGTACTATATCCGAAAATGATTCGGCCACCCTGATTCCAGCCTTTTTCATGCTCTCTATTTTTCCCTTGGCGCTCCCCTTGTCACCTTCCACGATGGTGGCTGAATGGCCAAAGCGGACGCCGGGCATGCCGTCTACAAAACGTCCTGCAATAAAGGCGACGATCGGGATGGAGATATCCTGAGTGGTCACTAGCTCGCCGAGATTCTCCTCGATGGTCCCCCCGGGTTCACAGAACAGGACCAAGGCCCTCGTCCCCGGGTCTTGATCGAACAGGGGGATCAGGTCCAGAAAATTTGAGCCCACAACAGGATCCCCGCCGATGCTGACGCAGGTGCTCTGTCCAATGCCATGCGTGGTCAGCAGGTTGGCAATTTCCGTGGTCATACCGCCACTTCTTGAAGCAATTCCCACATATCCGGGCATATAGGCCTTCTTGACATCCTCGACAGGTCCTCCTGCCATTCCCAGTTTTACTATATGTGGAGAGATTAGCCCGAGTGTGTTTGGGCCGATTACCCGGGCATTTTTCTCCCGGGCTACCTCCAGAAACTCTATGATATCTTTTCTGGGGACCCGCTCGGTCACAATCACTAAAAGCTTTATATCGTTTTCAAGAGCCTCCAGGGCTGCCCCCTTCACCATGCCGGGCGGCACCGAGATCACCGACGCCTCGGCGGGATGCTCCCTCACAGCCCGACGAACCGTGTCATACACGGGCACGCCATGAATCTGCTGTCCTTGCTTCCCTGGGGTCACGCCAGCAAGCACGCGGGTTCCGTAATCCAGCATGTCTCTGGTAAAGGAGGCCGCCTCCCGCCCGGTGATTCCCTGGACAATGACCCCAATATTTTGATCTGCCAGTATGGACATCTTATTTTCCTTTTCCTAAACCCCTAACTCTTCGTAGCTTCAACCGCCATCTTAGCCGCCTCATCAATAGAGGTGGCCCTGTCACAATATGGCACGCCGTATTTGGACAATATCTTGAACCCCTCCTCCTCCCAGGCCCCAGGAACCCGAAATACCGCCACCGCCTCAGAGGGAACCTTTCCCGCCTCTAAGATCCCTTTCACAATGCCCCGGGCCACCAGGTCGACCCTGGAGTTACTCACAACGTTCATAATAACAGCGATCTTCTCAACATTCGGCTTGGAAAGGATATGCTTGGTCAGTTCTTTCACCTTGAGCACGGAAGGGTTGCCTCCTATCTCGCAATAATTAGCCGGTTTACCCTCGTGCTGCTGCACGGCATCGAAAGCGGTGAGCGAAGCGCCCCCTCCCCCAATGATCAATCCCAGCGTCCCTTCAAACTCGATAACACGACCTGCTACGCCTCGATGGTCAAGGTTGTCGATTTCGGCTGCCCTTCGTTCAAAGTCTGTGCTGCTCCTCCCCCCCTCATAGCGGCTCTGATCCTCTTGTTTTTCCGCCACATCCTTGTGTCGAAAAAGGGAATCGTCGTCGATCTCCATATGGCAATCCAGCGCTATCAACTTCCCATCCCGGGTCAAAGCCAACGGGTTTATTTCAGCAAGGGTCGCATCATAGTCCAGAAGGCTGTCCCCCAGGCTGGATAGGATGGACCCCAGGCCCAACAAGGTTCGGCCAGAGACGCCGGCCTCCGAGATTATCTCCCTGGCACGGTACTGGGGTAGCCTTGCGCGCACTGAAAACCGTTCTTTCTTTACCTTTTCAGGCTGCTTGAGCGCTAATTCTTCTATGTCCACACCACCCTCTTGCGAGAAAATGGCCACAGGGCACTTGGCAACAGTGCCATATACCCTGGCCAGGAAAAATTCCTGGGCTACATCAATTTTTTCCTCTAAAAGAATCTTTTTAGGCCTATACCCCCTCACCCGGTTGGAAAGAAGGCGCTC
>JAFDIX010000803.1 GCA_019307805.1 Deltaproteobacteria bacterium
TTAAATGTCCATTTAGATTCCTCAAATTCTCAGATCCCACCCTGTGAGGATTATCTCTACTGGGATCCGGATTATCATCTTGAGATGTGTGCCTCATAATTTTAAAAAGGCCTTGAGGTACAGTGGACCGATTTCTCCAGCCTTAGGGCTTGCTAAAAATAACTTCGCAGAATTGGCGCCCAATTATCACTTTTGCTGAACACTCAAAACCTCATCCGCGATCCCCCAATCCCGACACGCTATATGTTGCGATGCATTTTTTCTCAAATTTTTCCCTTGACAAATTAAAAAAGAGGTAGTACAAATTAACTCATCAGATGAGCAGAAGATTATAGATTTTATGCCAAAATTGACATAACCTTGTGAGTCTGTAAGCCACGAAGTAGCAATAGGCATTTAATTTATAGAGGAATCTCTCGGAACCCTGCAAACCATAACCCTGTGGAATCCTGAGGTTTTGTGCGATAATGCCCTTGCTTGAAGTCAGTGATGTCAGTTTAGCTTTCGGCGGAGTTCAGGCCCTGGCCAACGTTAACTTCTCTGTAGAGAAAGGTGAGATTTTTTCGATCATTGGGCCCAATGGCGCGGGCAAGACCACCTTGCTCAACTGCATATCAGGCGTATACACCCCTTTTGGAAGCATCCGTGTAAAAGGGGTCGATCTGGTGGGGATGAAAGCCCATGCACGCCCCGCCTTAGGCGTTGTTCGAACATTCCAAAACATCGCCCTTTTCCCCAGTGAAAGCGTCATCGACAATGTTCTGGTTGGGGGCGACTATTGGCTCCGCTCCGGCCTGCTCAGGTCCTGTTTGTACTGGACCCGGCTTGGATGTTCAGCCGAGGAGATGAAGGCCCGAAAAGCGGCCATGGAGGCACTGGGTGTCCTCGGACTGGGAGAGTTTGCCGATGCGCTGGTCGCTGATTTGCCGTACGGCACCCAGAAACGGGTGGAACTGGCGCGGGCCATGATGGCAAAGCCAAACCTCCTATTGTTAGACGAGCCCACATCCGGCATGACCAGGGCCGAGAAGCAGGAACTTGCAGAACAGGTCAAAATACTGAAGACCGAGCACGGTGTTACCGTAGTCATGATTGAGCACGATATGGGTGTTGTCATGAAAATATCGGATCGGATCATGGTTTTGGACTTCGGTAAGAAAATCGCGGAAGGGGGGCCTGCCGAGGTGACGGAGAATCCCAAAGTGCGGGAGGCCTACTTGGGAAAGGGGTCCTAATTGGGATCGGAGGCATAAGCAAGAGATATGGATTATTTTCTCGGTCTGGTAGTTAATGGCATCATCGTGGGTAGTATTTACTCTATGGTGGCCCTCGGTCTGGTGCTAATCTACAAAGCAACAGAGGTGGTAAACTTTGCCCAGGGTGAACTCCTTATGATCGGTGCCTATATTTGCTTCGAGACCATTGTCACAACAGGCATGCCTTTTATCCCCGCCTTTATAGTGGCCATGGGATTCATGGTAGTGCTTGCACTGATCATAGAGCGTATTGTTCTTCGAAAAATGGTCGATGCACCGGTCATGTCTGTAATCATGGTCACAATTGGCATTGGCGTCATATTGCGCGCCATAGTCATTGGGGTCTGGGGCCCATTCAACATCCCGTTCCCCGATATATTCCCCAGAGAAGGGATTTCTCTGGGATTTATCGTTATCGGACAGGTTTACCTCTGGTCTTTCCTTCTTACCCTGCTTTTCATAGGCATTTTTGGATTCTTCTTTAAATTCAGCCGCATTGGTCTAGTTATGAGGGCCACGGCCAGTTCCCGCAAGGCGGCTGAAAGTGTGGGCGTGCCTCTTACCAAGGTGTTCGCACTGGCCTGGGTCATCTCCGCAGTGGTATCAGGCGTTGGCGGGGTGTTAACTGCCAATCTTTCCGGTCTGACTCCGGAACTGAGCTTTTACGGGATCAAGGTCTTTCCCGCGGTGATCTTGGGGGGACTGGACAGCATTGTTGGGGCAGCCATAGGCGGGGTAATTATAGGTGTGCTGGAGAACCTGGGCGGGGGTTATCTAAAGGACCTCACCGGGCTAAAAGGGCTGGGCCCTGTAGCACCCTTTATCATTCTGGTGGGTATCTTGTGGATAAGGCCTACCGGACTATTTGGCAAGAAAGAGATTGAAAGAGTTTGATGAGTAAAATGGGTTCAACCCGAAATAATGGCATGTATCGACCGCTCTTGGCCACCCGACTTGAGCGCATAGTGGCTATTTGCCTTATCGTGGCCTTGGCAGTGGTCTCCCAGTTTTTGAACGAGTACCTTCTGGCCCTCATCACTCAAATCACCATCTTCGCCTTAGCAGGAATGGGTCT
>JAFDIX010000804.1 GCA_019307805.1 Deltaproteobacteria bacterium
CAGCAAGTGCTGTGTATTCGCTGTTTTCTTTCGATTGCTTTTTGCAAGCCACATAGCACCCTTTACATGGAGTGCTCTTTCCAACGAATTTTTCCTTAATATTAGAGTGTGTAATTTCTTGTCGGGAACTTTGATCCTCAATATAAGATTGATTAAAATTTTGAACCGGAATATTACCCGCATTCTGATTCAGTGCCAATAGCCCGAATGTTCCGTATTGCCTAAGTACTCCCAGGAATCCAGTAGGATTACTCTCAAACGATTGCTTGAACCTTTGGGCACCGGCTTTATTAACATCCTTGACCTGATCCGGGTTTTTAAATACCGGTTTTTGATTGCCTCCGATACAGATCGCTTTAACTTTTTTGGCTCCTAAAACTGCTCCCAGTCCACCTCGACCCGCGTAATGCTCCGGTTCGAACATGATATTCGCAGTTGTCACCTGGTTTTCCCCGGCGGGTCCGATAGTGGCAATGCTGTGTTTTTTGCGGCTGGAAATCTGGTTGGAAATCTGTTGATATGTGGTTAACCTGTCTTTTCCCCACCATTCATCGGCATCTTCGAAAGAGACAGATTCGTTATCAATATTTAACCGGGTTGGGCCGTCGGATTTTCCTGTGATTATAAGCGCATCAAATCCGGCACGCTTCATATCGGGTCCGAATTCACCGCCTGCCTGTGATGTAAAGATTCCGGGTGTTTCAGGGGAGAGAGATAAAATATTGAGACGCGTCGCGCCGCATACAGTTGCTCCTGCAAGCGGGCCGGTGGTAAAGACAATGGGGTTTTGTTCGGAAAAAGCGGTCAGGTCGGTTTGTCCTTTTGTTTGCTCTTCAAATAATCGGGCTGCTAAAAATGACCCACCCAGATATTTTTTATAATACGCTTCACTCTTGGTTAGAATTTTGATCTTCTTTTCAGAAAGATTCACCAAAAGGATCTTTCCCATAAAACCATGCATGAAATTACTCCAAAAATGGACTAAGAAAATGAATCAAATAAATACTTAAAGTGCAATTGTATTTCAACTTATCCAATATAATTTAAGGTAACAAAAAATGGATTTATTATAAACAAAAATCAACAAACTACAGATAAAAACAATTAATACACTATCCTTAATGGTTAAAAAAAGACATCTAAAGAATCAATTATTTTTAACAAAGCCAAATTGTTAAAGGTTGTTTTATTTTGTTGCTTTTTTTACTGTTTTGTATCAAATTTTTTAAATAGGTTATTTTCAAGACCACATATGTTATCTTTTATGTTTGAACCAATTTTAAAACGACACATTTCGAAGTCTGCGCTTATCTGCAAAGGCCTCAAATTATAACAACCTAAAACTTATTGGACGACAAAAAATGATTTTAAATATAGCTCACCGCGGAGCTCGCAGTATTGCTCCGGAAAACACATTGGCAGCAGCACAAAAAGCATATGATTATGGCGCCCACATGTGGGAAACCGATATTGGTGTTACAAAAGATGAAAAACTTATTTTATTTCACAATCATTCCCTTGAACTGACAACCGATGTTGAAAGCCGTTTTCCAGATCGTGCTCCCTGGACATTTACTTCATTTACCTTAGAAGAGATCAGAAGTCTTGATACCGGTTCCTGGTTTGTCGAAACAGACCCGCACCGGCAAATCTTGGCAGGAAACATTTCCCAAACGGATTTGGACAGCTATTGCGGCGTAAAAGTCCCGACTTTAACCGAAGCGCTCGAACTGACTCAAAAATTAAACTGGAAAATCAATTTGGAGTTAAAAGTACTTCCGCATGAAATGAAACATTTTCCCGTTTTGGATCATGTGTTTCGTGAATTAGACCAGATGGAATTTTCGATAGATCAGTTCGTTATATCTTCTTTTAATCACGACTGGTTGCGTGAAATCCAAAAGCGAAAACCTGAATATAGAATCGAAGCGCTGATAGGCCATCCTGCGGTCAAACCGCTAAACTGGGGGAACTTTGAATTTACTTCCTATAATGTAAACCGAAAGCTGACTACGCCGGAAGAGGTAAAAGAAGTAACGCAAAGGGGAATTTATATCGGTTTATATAACATTAATGATAAAAACGACATGATTGAATTTATTGAAGCCGGAGCCTCAGGAATCATAACAGACTATCCCCAAATCATGACCGAAATGGGGTATCGCAGATAATAAATTTTCATGCTAACATTTTTCATCAATCATTTAAAATGAGCCGAGCATGACCCCTTGCGCCTTCATGTAAGAACAAAAATATAAAGTTCCCTTGGGCCATGGGCGCCATCGACAAGGGTTGCCTCAATATCTGCCGTTTTGCTGGGGCCGGTGATAAAAGTCATGCATTCTGTAATACCTTCGGCCTGTTCATCGGGGTCCCATTTTAGCAGTGTGTATAACTCTTTTAAGTCGGAAAGAATCTGTTCCAGCTTTATAACTGCGATGTGGATAGATGGAAGAAGTGAAACGCATCGGGGTTGTCCGACGCGGGTTTTCATGGTCAGGGTAGCGGTTTGTGCAATACAATAGTCGGCTGATGTAATACCAATGAATGAACTTGCAGCCTGCATGCTAAATTCTTTTTGCCATCTTGCTCCTGGTTTTATATCCGGATAATAAATAGGAATGTCATGAGCCTGAAGGTGTACAGAAAGATCCAGACTCCTGACAAGAGGATGATCCCACGCAACATGTTACGTCTTTTTCCGTGGTAACGACTATATTCAGCAATCTGCCGGTTTCAGCAAGTCGGTTGAGAAGGGCAAGACGCCTTTTTTTACCGCGGCCTTTAATTTTTTCAAGAAGCCTTAAATCGGCTGAATCCGGAACACTTTGGAGGATATCTTCCAGTTTCAGCTTGAAGGAATCCTTCCGGTTCAGTGCTTTTTTTATATTGCCGATAAATTCGGCCTGGTCGATTTCAGTCATATTGTTTTTCCACGGTATTGTTTTTGATGGCGTCGTAGAAAGCCCCATCTACTGCGTTGCAGCGCTTTTTCAGGAACTCGGCATACTACACGTATTGCCTCATCCCTGAAAAACCGCTGCGCCTTGTATATGGAACTTTCTACTTAGCACCCCGAGGGCATTTCCTGCGGGCACCATCGGTCATACTTTTTACGAGACCGTCATTTTTGAATCTTTGGATGAAACTTCGGTCTGCAAACTCGGTCTGCAAACTGTTTCAAGTCGCGGCTTTGGGTCCAGCCCTTTCCAGCAAAGGGAAGCCTGCTGATCATTTTGTTTTTTCCCGGTAGAAATTTTTGCCCGATATAAGCGGTTTTAAGAAAAAGATCGTAAAGAGGTCTGCTTCGTATCAGCCATGACCATGCAGCAAAAGATGCCTGTTCAACCCTGCTTTTTACCTTTACGTCCCAGGTTTTATCCCCTTCGGCAAGTTTTGCACGGAGCAGAAGAAGCATCCGGGGGAGATTG
>JAFDIX010000805.1 GCA_019307805.1 Deltaproteobacteria bacterium
TCACATGCATCTAAAGTTCAGCAATGGCCCTGGCGAAGCGTTCCCGGGCGGTCTTGGTCTTTTCCGAAGTATCTCCAAAATGCAGACACTGAGTAATACATTTGGTCACACAGGCCGGTTTTAATCCCTGATCCACCCTGTCCATACAATAATCGCACTTGACCGCTTTTCCGGTTTCCGGATTCCACTGTGGTGTCCCCCAAGGACAGGCGGTAATGCAGCTTTTACAGCCCACACAGAGCGCCTGGTCAATGAATACGATGCCGTCTGTTGCTCGCTTTTGCATGGCGCCGGTGGGGCATGCTACTACACACCATGGGTTTTCACAGTGAAAGCAGGGTATGAAAATATTGGCCGTTCGAGGCAGATTTTTGACGAGTCTGGGCCCAACAGGGATAATCTGACAAAAACGGGGGCCAATGGGCAGATTGTTTTTGGTTTTACAGTGAGATTCACAGCTATAACAGCCGATACAGCGTTTGACATCTTGGTATATATAATATTTGCTCATTCGTAATCCTCCAGATCCGAAATTAACCGGCTTTTTTCACTTTTACAAAACATTCCAGAAGGGCGTTGCCCCCCCCCACCGGGTCATAAACATCCAAAAGACCTGTCTCAAAACGGTAATCACCCAGCCCCTTGTTATACCCCCGGGTTTGCCAAGGGATCTTTCTCCCAAAACCATGAACCATAAAAACAACCTCAGGGTGGATAAACTCGGTCACTTTGGCCTGGATCGTTCCCGAATGACTGTCATCGGAAGACGTTACCTCAACCCGATCTCCATCGGATATTCCCATTTTCTCGGCTTCCGCCGCATTGATCCAGAGTGTATTTTCAGGCATGATCTCGTGCAGCACGGGGTTGTTTTGAGTATTCCCCTGGGTATGGACCGGACTACGGCCAAAAGCCAAACGAAAGGAGCCCGCCTCGGGCTTTTTAGGACTTTCATAAGGCATAAAAGAGGGAATCCCGTTTTCCTCAAGGAGGCTGGATACAAACTCTATTTTCTTTGATGGGGTTTTGAATTTAAGATCCTTCATACGATCCCACCAGATCGGCTTGTCAGCGAGGCTCACAAAACCTTTTTCTTCCAGGTCGGCTATCGTAACACCGCTACCCTCCAGTTGCCACTGCCAAAACCCTTCCATATTTTTAAATTTAAAATACTTCCCCACACCCAGTCGCTCCGCCAGTTGTTTGAAAATCCACCAGTCCGGCTTTGCCTCGTTTCGGGGTTCGATAGCCTGTCTTCGTATGCCGAATTGGGGCTTCAAACCTTTACCGGTTCGAATGATACTCGATTTTTCAAGGTACGTGGCCGAAGGGAGTAGGACGTCAGCAAACCACCCGGTTTCGCTGTAATTGCTATCGATGGCAACGATGAGATCCAGCTTGTCAAGGATTTTTTTCTGCGCTTCAGGATCAGGAAGGGCAAGAAGCGGGTCATGGCGGAAAACAATGTAGGCCTTTACCGGATAAGGGTCTTCGCTCAGAATAGCCGGGTACAGCAGGTGCAGCAGGCCGGGACCCTCCTCAAAATGCTTGTACTTCCATCCGCAGCCGTCCACACGCTTGTCTTTGGGCTTGGGAATGGTATCCAGCAATGTATTGAGACCTTTTTCCCCCGCATCGCCCGGTCCTTTTTGAAAAAAAAGTCCGCCGGGGGCCTCAAAGCTACCCATGAGCGCATTCAGGATGTAAGCCGTCCTTGAGCTGTAAAAGGAATCCAGATACCGTGACTTCATCCAACCGGTGTGAAATATCACCGCAGGTTTATCTTGGGCCACCTCATGGGCAAATTCAACGATTTCTTTTGAAGGAATCCCGGTCTCTTGAGACGCCCATTCCGGTGTATACGGAGCGACAAAGGTTTCCAGTTCTTTCAGGCCGACCACCCACCGATTGACGAATTCAGCGTCATAGAGATTGTCCCTGAGCACGGTGTGGATAATGCCAAGATCAAGGGCATAGTCGGTACCGGGTCGAACCATCCAGAATCTAGTGGCCTTCATGGCGGTGTTGCTCGCCCGCACATCGATATAAGTCAGTTTGCCGCCCCGATCCAATAGCTCCATAATGGTGTTGGCGGCCTTAACCCTCAAAGATTCGAATACATTGCGGCCATACAGAACCAGGTGTTTGCAGTTCTTGAAATCGTAATTAAACGTCTTGCGACCTGAACCAAACAAAGAAATGGATGCATGTTGAATGTTTCTCCCACAGGTGCAGTCATGGTCGAAGTAATTGGGTGAGCCGATGGCTCTTAAAAAACTGTGATGAATATCCCTGAAAGGCCCCCCGCGATCGCTGAGGACAACGGCTTT
>JAFDIX010000806.1 GCA_019307805.1 Deltaproteobacteria bacterium
GGATAGCGAGCTGGGCAAGGGGGCTGTTTTTAGCGTGGTTTTGCCCAAGTCTGGGAAATCGGAGGCTAAGCAAAGGGTAAGGGGGGATAGCCAGGGCTTTGGTGAAAGCTGAGGATGTATCCAACGCCTACAAGCATTGGTGTCCGATGTCACCGAGGATGAGACTCTGAAGCTGTTTATGTAGTTGTATACGGAAAGGTTTGCACTATTGTGAAAGGAGGGCAGGATAATGCATGACAGTAAGAAATTCTGCGAAAAACTCAAAGGGATCTATCCTTACATCGCTGAATGTGGAATAGATGTAGAGGCCGAGTATGATGAGGCAGAACAGATATGGATCGTAGATTTAAAAAAGGGCGACCTTGAACTAAGGACACATCTGGATCTGGAAGAAGCCAAACGCTGTATGGAGGGAAAACAATGTGTGTCGCTCGGGCTGCAAGTCGCTGAGATGAGAGCACGTTCGGGTATCGAAGTCCAACAACAGAAGGCAGGCTCGACGTCAGATTGACGAGTGGTATTTGTTCCAGCTACTTTTTTAAGGTTCACACAAGGGTTGAGGCTTTCCTTTAGTCAAGCATGTCATACTAAAGTAGACTCGATACAGGGCGGACCAGATTTGAAATGCTTAAGGATGATTATTGACTGAATTTAAGGCGTGTTTTTCTGGTGCTCTCCGGTTTACTAAGCCGGTTGCGTTAGCTTTCAAGCTTAACGAACTCGCAATAGGCACCTGAGGATAAAACTCGTGACGCTTGAGATCGCCGAAGTGCCGACAATACTGCTTGCCCTCGGTGGCATGTTTCTTCTGGGGTTGGTGGCTGATTTTGTGGGCCGCCACACGCCATTGCCGCGAGTTACGCTACTGCTACTTGCCGGCCTGCTAATCGGGCCTGCCGGTTTTTCCTTATTGCCTGAAGTGTTCATTAATGTTTGGTTTTTACTGTTAACACATATTGCACTGTGCATGGTGGGTTTCCTGCTGGGCCAGAAAATAACACTTTCCGCAATACGTAATCGTGGCCGGTCGGTGATATGGATCTCGGTTGGCGAAGTAGCAGGCGCTGTAATGATGGTGGGACTGTCTTTAATTGCATTGGGTGTGGATCCAGCACTCATTTTGTTGTTGGCCGGCATTGCACCGGCCAGTGCTCCGGCGGCCTTGTTGGATGTAGTAAAAGAGATGGGAATCAAGGGAAAGTTCATCGATATTATGCTTGGTATCGTCGCAATCGATGATGCGTGGGGATTGTTGATCTTCAGCTTTATGTTAGCGGCAGTCGGAGCTGTTAGTGGTCAGGGTGGAGGTGTAGAAGTGATTTTAGCTGGGCTTGGTGAAATCGGGGGAAGTGTTCTGCTAGGACTGGCTTTGGGGTTGCCTATGGCCTGTCTTACCGGTCGAATTCGGCCGGGAGAACCAACCCAGGCCGAAGCCTTAGGGCTGGTGGTATTGTGCGCCGGAGCGGCTACCTGGCTGGATCTCTCCCCCATTCTTGCCGCCATGATGATGGGAAGCACAGTTGCCTCTCTGGCATCCCATCATGAAAGACCGTTTCATGAAATAGACGGCATTGAATGGCCATTCATGATCCTGTTCTTCCTGCTTGCCGGTGCTTCGCTTCATATCGATAAGCTGCTCGCAGTAGGTTGGATCGGCATGGTCTATATCCTTGCCCGGATGGGGGGGCTCTATGGCGGCGCTAGAATTGCCGGTCGGTTAGCGGGCACAGAACTTGTAGTACGGCGCTGTATCGGGCTCTGCCTGTTTCCGCAAGCTGGCGTAGCGCTTGGCATGGCTCTATTAGCCTCACAGCGTTTCCCTGAAATGAAAGACGTCATTTTGTCTGTCACAATCGGTTCCACCGTGATTTTTGAGATTGTCGGACCGGTGATCACGCGTAGAGTGCTCAAGCATGTGAAAAGCATCGAACCGTCACTCATCAGCGGGGGCGTAAATAATTGATTTTCTATCTGTTCCTCTTTGGATCAATTTCGCTCTTTTTCATGGCGGCCGGAGCTGCCGTGTGGGTTGATGGCACACACGCCTCACGATCTACGCGGATATTATCTCCGATCGCACGGGATAGCTCTCGTTGCTCGGTTTCTTGGCGTGTGTGAGTGTTTTGTGCTATTCTACGGATGGCAGTTGATCTCAGGGTAGAACATGGGGCTAATCTGGAGGGTATCTAAAGCGTTTGGTCGAAGAACGTGGACTAATTCGAAAGGAGGTGATCTGACGGTTACTTCTTGAAACCGTATAGATTGCAATTCCCAAATCATTAAATCAAAAAAAGGCGAAAAACCATGAGCATGAAAGAAGCATATCAAC
>JAFDIX010000807.1 GCA_019307805.1 Deltaproteobacteria bacterium
CGGATATCATCCTTGCTCAAAACAGGAAGTTGCTCTATCTCGTCCAGATGCTTGAAGGGCAGCCGTATATCTGCAAGCCGCTCTGCATAAAACGTGGAATTCGCCTGCGCCTGCTGTAACAGGGCATTGAGCCGGTCGAGCTGCCACTGACGCAAGCGCTCATGGGACCAGCGCTGTGATTTCAGCAGAAAATGCAGCCTCGATATTGTTTGACGCCCACGCAGCATATCCAGCGAGCGAAAGAACAGGTCCTGGTAAAGATTCACGGGTAATTACTCACGCTATTCATGCTCATCCAATCGCCTCTATGATCGTTCTGGCATTATTCTCCCAGGTGTTTTTGCTGGTAACCAGCCTGAAGGCATTTTCGGCGAGCAACTTCGCCTGGCCGGGGTTTTCCAGCAGCGCGGCAAGGCACTGCTCGTACGCTGCCTCGTTTAACGGTTCAAACAGGCACCCGGTTTCAGCGTTTGTCAGCACGTCGCAGATGGGCGGCACAGCAGCCGCCACGATCGGTATTTTTAACGCCATGAATTCAAACATAACAACCGGGGAACCAAAATTATTGGAATGGGATATAACCGCGATATCGAGCAATGACAGGTAATCGTAGATTTCCTGCCGCTTGACCGGGCCTGTAAAGATGAAAGCATCTTCCAGCTTCTCCGCCTTGACGCGCCGCCGTATCTCCGCAAGCACCGCACCATCGCCAATAAGCAGCGCCTTGACATCAAGGTCCTTTTTCCTCAGCTTGCCGACAAGGCTTACCAGCATATCGAGGCGGTCCCACTCATCAAACCAGCCGGCAAAACCCACCACGGTAGAAGAACCAAGACCGTGGCGATTTCGCGTGGCGATTTCGCAATTGCGAAATATCCTGGCTTACATGGATCTTGTCCATGTCAATAGCATTGGGAACAACATAAACAGTATCCTCCGGTGCCCCCTGCCTTGTTAACATATCGCGAAGCGTGGAGGACACGGTCATGACGGCGGTGGTGCGCTTTAGAAGCATCCGTTCGAAGAACGCGCAAACACGTGGAAATGATTGCCGCCGGGCACGATTCTCGATACCTGAAACCTCATTTGCCTCGAGCACAAAGGGAATATTATATTTTCCGGCCTTTATTGCGCCCGCGACGAGAAAAAAGGCATAACGTTCGTAGACAAGATCATATTTCTTTTTCTTCAGGGCCGATTCCAGACGGCGTGCAGCCGGTATGTTGTAAATAATTTCTGCCAGTTCGAACAGCCAGTTTGGCAGATGCCTGCTTACCCATTTCCAGACAGACTGCATGCCTTGTGTATCGACAGAGGCCTTGTCTACCGGGGGTGCGCCAATGTCTGCCAACGGGTCGATCCCGGGTGGCGACAGGATATCCACTTCGTGCCCGAGTGACTCCAATGCCCTGACGATATGGACAATGTGCAACCCCTCCGCCCCTCTTCCCTGGGTACGATGATGGTAGAGAATCCTTAACGGTTTCATCTCAGCCACCGGCAAGTTCCTTCACCTTGTTGTACATCTGCCAGGCGCTGACATAGTGAAGCCTGAAACCTTCCCTGTCCCTGTACTCGGATTCCAGGGCATTCCACAGGGTTTCCAGGCCGCCATCCAGCAACATTTCAAGGTTCCTGTCATTTGCCCCATGCGTATGTATTTTTATAAAAATACTGTCATCTGCGCCCTTGACGTGAATGGCGCATTTTCCCCACAGCCGCACCCGCTCAGGCGTCGGGGGTGCATCGTTTGAAAGTTCCGCAGACTCCAGCTTTGGCAGGATACCCAGTTTCCGTTGTGCCCAGTTAAGCTCAAGCGGCCCCTGCAGCATCAGCAGTTCACCCTCCCTGCCCCATTCACCCGTGGCGACATCCCTGCCCCGGTCATGCGATTTCCTGCAACCATCCCTGCCCCTGGCAAAGTATATCGAGTTGATTTTCCGTGTCTGCGTCGGACTGGGTGCCGATGGCATGGTCATGTCCATAATACAACCGGTCCGTACCAGCACGTCCAGTTCATTGTCTACACCACACCAGTGACCCTCAGGATGAGAATTGTCCAGCGCCCAGTTACCATGGATGAAGGAGTAGACAAGCTCGCCGGTGTCCGGGTCCTTTCTTAGCAATCCGTGTTTTTCCCAGAGTGTTTTCTTGAATCGATTGAGTTTCCACTCCAGTCCTTCGGCGGTATCACGATCGTGATGCAGGTGAATGTCGACATCACCGACACCTTCATCACAGATGGCCTTGATGAGATTCAGAATTTCCTCGTCGTATTCTTCTTCAGGATAAAAGAAACTGTGCTGCGGTGGATTACCGGATGAATCATGGTGCCGCGCGGCAAGTTTTGGGTAGTCAGCATGCCAGCGCTTTACGCGCTCGAGCGCCGTCTGCTGGTCTGCGCCACCCCAGAAAGGCTCGTAATGGTCCGCCAGGCAAAAATAGACATCGGTGACACCCGCGGCAGGCCGTTTACGCCTGGCCAGCCTGTGCTTGATGTAAGGCCCTATCCAGTGCTGCATATTCCTTGATGCCAGCAATCTCCAGAAGCCGAACGCCCCCAGTATCAAGATGCCGGCCGTGATACCTGACCACATGATCATCGGGCTGCCTTGCGCCAGTTAACTGACTGGCTGCTGGAAAAATAACGAAGCAATCCCATAAAGGCCGCCATGTTCATGGCCACAAAATAAAACGGGACATAGAGTACGCGGGACATATTTTCCCGCTGCAGGCCATACCACCCCAGACAGGCAAGTCCGTAGAACAGGACCTGGGCACCGAGCAATAATTGAAATACCGGCTCCTGCCAGCCAACCAGGCTCCCGGCCAGTACCAGTATCATGAAAATCGGTGCCAGCCAGCGCAGCAATTTATGCGATATAAAAGAAAAGGAATACCAGCTTGTCAGATTAAAAACAGCAGACGCATGCAACGCCACAGTCTGAAATCCACCGGCCACCATGCGGACCTTGACATGGAAATCGTCAACAAGTTTTTCTGACGCCAGCTCGCGCGAACAGGCCGCACGTTCGTAGACAATACGAAAACCCTTCTTGATGAGATCATAGCTTATCTCTGCATCATCATTAATGACAGATTCATCGATTTTCTCAAACAGGTCCTTGCGGATTGCAAATATTTCCCCATCCGCAATCGTAACATCCGCAATCGTAACAGTGGCTATATCCGACTCCGCCTGTTTTATCCTGGACTCGTACAACCAGTAAATACTGTCTCCTGTTGACGATTCGCGGTCACTGGCCTGTTTTATCTGCTTGATACCACACACGCCACCGACCTTTTCATCCCTGAAATGCTTTACCAGTTCCCGTATGGCACTTTTACT
>JAFDIX010000808.1 GCA_019307805.1 Deltaproteobacteria bacterium
GTTGGGAAATGGGGTGGGTCATCGGCCCCTTGGTCTCAGGTTTCGTCCAGGAAAGATACGGCTTCGGTCCTTTGTTCATCGCCACGGCGGTGCTATACGCTTCGGGCGTCGGGATGATCTGGTATTTCTTCCGAGACTATGAACCCGTGGGGATGGAAGAACCCGTCATGCAAACCTCATAAGATGAAAGCTGAACGCCATTCCCTCCTCACCGATATCAAGGCCGCCGCCCGGATCGGCCACGCCGAATCCCTGTGGCTGGCTCTGGATGGTCTCTTTGACCTGCCCGAAGTAGCAGGAAATCCCCCGTTGAATGAAGCGTTCATCCGTCAAATGATCTTTCCAATCGGTGAAGCTCTCGCAACACCGCGTGTTACCAGGCCCATGCTCTACCCACTGGTCAGCCACGATCATGCCGCTATTCGGGCAATCGCTGGGACGGTTATTGCCAAGCGTTACTTCGAGGATGAAAAAGTCGAGGTGAAAGAGTTGGTCGTTCATGGGCAAGACCCACGCAAAGACGTCCGCTTAGCGGTGGTTCTTGCTTTGAGTCAGGCAGGGGCAGATCAACCGGATAAATTCCAGGAGCTCATCCAAAACTGGTTACAATGGAATTCGCCTCGTCTTCAGGCCGTAGCCCTCCAACTTTTGCCTTCCCTGGCTAAACAGCATCCAGCCATAAGCGTAGAGATCTTGTCTGATTTCCAAGCATCTGGTGACCCAGAATTACGCACGGCTCTTGTGGACTGCCTCGTTGCCCTTGCACAAGGGAACCTCGCCGATGCGGTTTTGACGCTGCTGGAAGGAAGGGTAGTTGATCAGGGAAATAATTTATGGGTGATCGGGAAGACCTTATCCCGCTCTTGGGTGGTCCCCTATGCAGACCGGGGGATTGATATCCTCTCCCGACTTGCCGAACAGCATGGCCCGGAGAAGATCCTCATAAAAGCCCTGAAGGCCATGCAAAGACATGGCGCTGAACATGCAATCGCAGAAGCAGTTAGCAAATGGCAGCAAGACTCAAACCCAAACCTGCTTGCACTGGCTGAACAGATGACAGAGAGATCGGGGAAATAATGGCAAGCATGTGGAAGAAGCTCCCCCAGAACCTGAAAGTGTTGCTTGGCTCGATGATCCTGGCGAACATCGGGGGGCGTGTATTTCGTCCGTTCATGCCTTTGTATATCCTCGCTTTGGGTGGCGATATCGCCCAAGTAGGGGTTTTCTTTACGGTCGATACAGTCCTTGCCGCCATCATGCGCCCCTTCGGGGGATGGATATCTGATTCAATCGGTCGGCTGCAAGCCGTGGGAATCGGCACTCTCTTTGGCCTGACCGGATTTATCGGTTACGCTCTCTCGCCCACATGGGAATGGTTGATGGTAGCGACCATCGCTATCGCTGTCGGGCGAGCCATGGTCGGGCCTTCGTTCAGAGCATTTACTGCAGAGTCTGCCCCTGAAGGACAGGTAGCGCAGACCTTCGGCCTCGTCAACGGCATCTTTAGCGTCGTTGATATCATTGGCCCTGCCCTTGGTGGATGGATCGTGCTGCAATACGGCCTCCACAGCATCTTTTGGGTCGGCGTGGGTTTCTTTGCCATGGCTTCTGCGCTGCGGGTGGCAATTGCGAGGCGGCAGCCCTATCATTGGGAGCAGGTGCAGGTCTCTCAGCTCCAGACCTCGGTCAAGGGCTTGTGGGCTGGACTCGTAGGAGGCGGGCTGCTCACCTGGATTTTCCTCGATGACAGCCTTTTCGATTTCGGCAACCAACTGCATTACAACCTCCAGACGATCTTGCTTGACACTAATGGATACAGCGAAGACCAGATTGGCCTATTGTTCTCCCTGTTGGCCGTCGTCTACACCCTGACCTCCTTCATCGCCAGCCGGTTGGCAGACCGCTTCAACGCCGTAGCTGTCTTATTCCTGGGAGACATCATTCAGGGGTTGGCCTTGATATTCCTGATCAGCGGCGAAGGACTTTTCCTCTTTCCGGTTTATTTCATTCTCACCGGGATCGGCAGTGGAATTGCCGAACCGGCTTTCGATAAAATCCTGGTTAGGGCCGCACCCAAAGAGCAATTGGGGCTCACCTTTGGACTATTTCGATCTGTGTCAAGTTTCCTCTCCATGCCGGCCCCTTATATCGGCAGCCTTTTATGGGAAAAATACTCCCCAGAAACACCCTTTTTATTCGGATCCGTTTTTATTTTTATCGGACTTGGGGTCTTGTGGTTCATCCTGCGCCCCATCTACGATAAGGTTATGGTTACCACAAGCTCATAATGTAAGGGCGCAGCATGCTGCACTGGTCACAAAGCGTCA
>JAFDIX010000809.1 GCA_019307805.1 Deltaproteobacteria bacterium
GGGGTGGGTTGGGTATATGAATATGTGCTGCAGGACACCTTGGGAACACACGACCTCCAGCAACTCAGAAGCCTGCAGGACTGGTATCTCCGTTACGAACTGGTATCCGTTCCCGGTGTGTCCGAGGTGGCCAGCATAGGCGGCTTTGTGAAACAGTACCAGGTGGAGGTGGATCCCAATAAATTATTGGCCTATGACCTTTCCATCGAAAAGGTGAAAAACGCCATCCTCCGATCCAACAGGGATGTGGGCGGCAAGCTGGTGGAGATGGCGGAGACCGAATTCATGGTTCGGGGCTTGGGTTATATCACCTCCCTGAGGGACCTGGAAGAGATTGCGGTGGGGGTGGATCAGCAGGGGACACCCATCCTGCTGAAGAATGTAGCCAACATCCATCTGGGACCCGAATTACGACGGGGCATCTTGGAATGGGATGGCGAGGGTGAAGCGGTGGGCGGCATTGTGATCATTCGTTACGGCGAGAATGCCCTGGAGGTCATCGGAAATGTAAAAGAAAAGCTGAGAGAGCTTCTGAGGGGTCTTCCCGCGGGGGTGGTCATTGAAGAAGGGTATAATCGTGCCACACTGATCCAGAGCGCCATTCATACCCTGAAGAGCAAGCTCCTGGAAGAAATGATGGTGGTGGCCCTCATCTGCCTCATCTTCCTGCTCCATTTCCGCTCGGCCTTTGTGGCCATCTTTACCCTCCCGGTTGGGATTTTGATGTCCTTTATCGCCATGAAGGTCCTGGGCATCAACGCCAACATCATGAGCCTGAGCGGTATTGCCATCGCCATAGGCGTCATGGTGGATGCCTCTGTCGTCCTCGTTGAAAATGCCCACAAACACCTGGCTAAGGACGCGGGAAAAAAGCCCCACGCGGCCATCATACTGGATTCGGCAAAAGAGGTGGGCCCTGCCCTTTTCTACAGCCTCCTGATCATCACCGTCTCTTTTCTCCCGGTATTCAGTTTGGATGAGCAATCGGGCCGGCTTTTTAAACCGCTCGCATACACCAAGACCTTTGCCATGGCCGCCTCTGCCGTGCTCGCCGTCACAATCGTGCCCGTACTCATGACCCTTTTTGTCCGGGAAAGGACCCTTAGTCCCGAGATCACTAAGGGGCGAAGGGTCAGGATATGGATCGCCTCGGTGGCGGGCCCGCCCATCCTGGTAATAGCGGCGGGGATCGCCGGGCTTAGGCTTCCTGACTGGTCCCTAATTGCGGCGGTGGGCCTTTCCCTGTTCGCCTTAGTGTGCCTCGTGCCGCAGAGGATTATTGAGGAATCTCGAAATCCCCTGAGCCGTTTTTTTATCCGCCTGTACCGGCCCATCATTCAGTGGGTTCTAAGATGGCCCAAGATCACGGTTTTGATCTCCCTCCTGTTACTCGGGATATCCATTTATCCCCTCTCCCGTTTGGGAAGTGAGTTCATGCCCCCCCTGAACGAGGGAAGCCTTCTTTATATGCCCACAACCCTCCCTGGCATCTCCATTACCAAGGCCAGGGAACTGCTCCAGCAAACGGATAAAATCATCCAGAGCTTTCCGGAAGTCCAGCATACCTTAGGCAAAATCGGCCGGGCCGAGACCGCGACCGATCCCGCGCCCCTTTCCATGATCGAAACCACCATCACCCTGTGGCCCAGGGTGATGCATGAAAAGGTTCGCGTCCAACGATTTTTTTCCCATTGGCCGGGCTGGCTAAAAGAACCCCTGACCTGGCTCTGGCCAGAGGTTAAGGACGGAAAGATTCTGCACCAGTGGCGCCGGAAAAAGGTGGATCGCTTTTTCAGTGGCTGGCCTGAATGGCTGAAAAAGCCCCTTTCCCTGATCTGGCCGGGAGAACGCTATATTACTATGGACGAACTGGTGGAGGACCTGGACCGGGCGGTTCGTTTTCCGGGCCTCACAAACGCATGGACCATGCCGATTAAGACCCGCATTGATATGCTTTCCACCGGGATCAAGACGCCCGTGGGGATCAAGGTCATGGGGCCGGATCTTCAGGTCCTTACAGATCTCGGGGCGGAAATAGCAGCGGTGGTGGGGCAGATCCCCGGCACCCTTTCCGCCTATTCCGAGCGGATTACGGGGGGGAACTATCTGGACTTCAAGATCAGAAGGGATCAGATTGCCCGATACGGCCTCACCGTGGGAGACGTACAGGATACGATTGTCACGGCCATCGGCGGGGAAAACATCACCCATACGGTGGAGGGATTGGAGAGATACCCGGTGAATCTCCGCTACAGCCGCGAGCTGAGGGATAACATCGATCTGTTGAAAGGGGTGTTGGTCACAGCGCCCACAGGGGCCCATAATCCCCTTAGGACAGCTTGTTTACATTTCCATGCGCAAGGGGCCGGCTTCCATAAAGACGGAGAATTCCCGGCCGACCGCCTGGATCTATGTGGATCTGAAGGGTGTGGACGTGGGAACCTATGTGGAAAGGGCCAAAAGAATTGTATCCCGGGAGGTGAAACTGCCCATCGGTTACACTATGATATGGTCCGGGCAGTATGAGTATATGGAAAAGGCCCGCAAGACGCTCAACCTGATCGTCCCCCTGACGCTGGTGATTATCTTTGTTCTACTTTACATGAATTTCCACAACTTCAGCGAGGCGTTTATCGTGATGGCAAGTCTTCCCTTTGCCCTTGTGGGAGGGGTGTGGCTC
>JAFDIX010000155.1 GCA_019307805.1 Deltaproteobacteria bacterium
TTGTATTGATCCGGCTATCTTCCTGCTTGTGGAAACGGATCTATGGCCCGGGCTCATTTACCGTCTGAAGAAAAAAGGGGTTCCGGCATTATTGCTGAACGGACGCATTTCCCCTAGGACCTTTCACTCCTATAGCCGGTTTCCTGTTTTTGTCAGGGGCATGTTGAACACGTTGAACGAATGTCTTATGCAGTCGGACCTGGATAGAGAAAGGCTCCTGCGCATCGGAGTTGAGAGAGGGAGAGTCGAAACCGTGGGCAATATTAAATTTGACAGGGACTGGGCGCCCATGGATAAAGAGGAAGAGAAAGACTGGATGCAGGCGCTTTACCTGGTTCCGGAAGACCCAATATGGGTGGCAGGAAGTACACACGGGGGGGAAGAGGAGATCATCCTGGACGTCTTTGAAAAACTTTGTCCCCTCTTCCCCGGGCTCCGCCTGATTTTAGCGCCCAGAAGGGTCGAGCGCGCGACGGGGGTCCACAGGCTGTGTACCCAGAGGGGATTTAAGAGCGCACTGAGGAATGGGCTCACCAATGACTCCGGCCCCTGGGATGTCCTCGTCCTGGATACCATGGGAGAGCTTGGCAGAATTTACGGTATTGGAGCATTGAGTTTTGTGGGGGGGAGTCTGGTCCCCATTGGAGGCCACAACCTTCTGGAACCTGCGAGCTTTGGCCACCCGGTACTCTTTGGCCCCTACACCCATAATTTTGTGCTTATGTCTCAACTCCTCATTGAAGCGGGTGGCGGCAAGAGGGTGAAAAGTGGGGATGATCTTTTTGAACATGTAAAAGGCCTTCTTTCCTCTTCGGGAGATTCAGAGAATATGGGCAGGCGGGCAAAGGCTTTTGTGGACCTGAACAGGGGCGCCCTTGTGAGGGTCATGGAACATATCAATACTTATATGGAATCCTAAACAATACTTGAAATTTTTTGAATTTTCTCCGATCATGGGTTTGACGGAAAATAATGCGTAACATGGTCACCCATGGTTCTTTGTCTTTCGCACCCTATTTTTTGTCGGATATCACTACCAAATACCAGGAGGAGAAACATGGCAAACATCACTGTAGTACTCAGAGAGGAGATCTCCCGCGTTGCCCGCAAGGAAATCAAGAACCAGACAAAGGCCCTTAGAAAGACATCGGCGGAGCACCGCAAGAAGATAGCTGAGATGAGGCGTCAGATATCGGAACTTCAACGCAAGGTCACTTTCCTTGAGAAACAAGTGCTCAAGAATATCAAGACCAAAGTTGGAGAGGATGATACCGGGAACTTCAGGTTCTCGGCAAAAGGCCTGCGCTCGAACCGAAAGCGGTTGGGGCTTTCCGCAACGGACTATGGTAAACTTGTCGGGGTGACGGGCCAGACAGTCTATATGTGGGAGCGTGAGACTACCAGTCCCCGTGAGCAACAAGTAGAATCTCTCGCATCTCTTCGGCGCATGGGCAAAAAGGAGGCAAGGGCGCGGCTGGAAGGGTTGGCCAAAAAAGCAAAATAGTTCCCCAGTGCGTCCCTGAAGGCTTCTGCAGTTGTGCGGTTGGAGGGGCCCAATCCTTCAAGGGGAGGATCGGCTGACACCGGCGGTATGTTCAGTAATGGCCGTCACGATACCCTTCCAAAGGAGCGGATAGGAGAAACCGTGTCCCAGGCCTTCAACCGCCAGCAACTTGGCGTCGGGTATAGCCTCGGCGGTGTCTTTCCCGTGCTCCAGGGGGAGGAGCGGATCATCCGCACCGTGTATCACCAGCGCAGGAACAGTGACAGTCCTGAGCGCTTCCCTGCGGCCACCGGAGGCCAGGATGGCGGAAAATTGCCGCACAAAGCCAAGGGGGTAGAGTGATCGGTCAAAGGCAATGGCTGAGAGTTCTCTTTCCATCGCCTCATCAAAGGCGTCGGAACCTCCTGAGAATGCACGAAACACCCGGACCATGTGTGCAATGTATCCCTCTCGGTCCATGGGTGGGGCGGTAAACAGGGCCCCCGCGGGTTCGGGTTTTGCAGGGGGAAGATCCGGTTCTCCGGTTGTGGATTCCATGGATATAAGACTCAGCATCCGTTCCGGATGCTCAATGGCAAGGGTTTGGGCGATCATGCCCCCCATGGAGAGACCGCATATGTGGGCCTTTTCCAGGTCCAGGGCATCCATGAGCCCAAGAAGGTCCAACGCCATATCAGAGAGCTTGTAGGGTGCTTCAACCGGCTTGCCCTCCTGATGAAGGGCCATGACCTTCATGATATCCGGTACACCAAAATCCTCCATTTTGCTGGACAGCCCCACATCTCTGTTATCGAATCGGACCACGAAATGGCCACTCGCCGCCAGCATCCTGCAAAAGTCCGTATGCCATGCGATCATCTGGGCGCTGAGTCCCATAATGAGCAGAATGGGCCGGTCTTCCCGTTTGCCGAAGGTGTCATACTCTATCTCAATACCGTTCCCTTGCACTCGCGCCATAGCACATCTCCAGAATAGTACATGGTCTTTACTGGACACATAGCGCGTCCTGCGCCCGGGCGTCAAGCGTTTAGGCCCCTTTTTGTCCTTGAGTAAGGAAAGAGATGCAAAAGCAGGGTCGAAAATGCATGCTTTCCTTATCATGGGGTTTCTGATATTTTTATGGCATACCTCTCATATCACCGAAAATTCACGGAACAATTCAGGAAAATACTTGTCTAAACTCGATGAAGGATAGGGTTAAAAATTCAGATGGCCTGGCAGGGGAAGATGCCCTCCTGGTCAGAGCCTTTCAGGGAGGGGACAGGACCGCATTCGATAAGCTTGTTACAAAACACAAAAACCGGATCTTCAATGTGTGTTACTGGTACCTCGGTGACTACCAGGAGGCAGACGATATTGCCCAGGAAACCTTTATCAAGGTCTACCGGTCAGTGGGGAAGTTCAGATTAGAGTCGGCCTTCAGTACCTGGATTTTTCGTATTGCGGTAAATTCCTGTAAAAACAGACTTGCGTCCGCTGCATTTAAACAGAAAAAAAGAACAATCTCTTTTGATAATCCGGGTGGGCAACCCAGTGGCGTCACCGATGTTTTTCCGGACGGGGCGGCGTCCCCCTCTGAGCAGTTGGAACAAAAGGAACGGATGCACCAAATCAGGGAAGGCATCAATGCCCTTCCTCCGGAGCAGAGAGAGGTCATTACACTGCGCGATATCGAAGGTCTGTCCTATGTGGAGATATCAGAGGTGACAGGAATCAGCCTCGGCACCGTAAAGTCAAGGCTGGCCAGGGCGAGGACAGCGCTGAAGAACAGACTGGGGAGTACGGGATAGGAATGGAGTGTAGCAAAGTCAAAGAATTGTTATCCGAGTACCTGGACGGGATGCTGGATGAAGAGGCCGGTGCCCGGGTTCAGGCCCATCTCTCGGAGTGTGCCGACTGCAGGGATGAACATGCGTCCCTGAAGGCCCTGGTTCATGAACTCGGCGCCATGGAGGTCGTCACACCGCCGGTGGACTTTCTGGCCCGCCTTCATGAACGCATGGAGGAGCCCTCCTGGTTTTCGAAGCTCATGCACACCCTGTTTGTGCCGTTGCGCTTCAAGATTCCCCTGGAATTCGCAGCAGTGGCACTGGCCGTAATGATTATTTTTTCCATGCTCAATGTTCCGTTCGATGTCCGCAAAGCCTCAATGAGTCCGGAAAAACCCATGATTGCGGAAACCGGGGAGAGGGCGTATATGCAAGACGTTTCCAAACCCTCCAAACAGGAAACCCCTGAACCGGAGGCGCCTGTCAAGAGGAGCATGGCAAAGGCACTGGAGGAGGAACGAAAACCCCTCGAAATGCTCCTCGTCCTCAGGGAGCAGAGGCCGTCGCGTCTCATGGCAAAGGCATCCAGGGCCCCAGGGCCCGGGAGGGAGCGACTCAGGAGCAGGTCAGACAGAGCGCTTCATTCAGGCGTTGAAGAAAGAGACTATGCAGCCCAAGGCCAGATGGGAGCAGGGGGGAAGGCCTCTGTGGAAACCAAGGCCCCGCTGCCCCAACCACCTCCCACGGTTCAGAAGGTGAGAGACGCGATCACTATGCTGGGGGGACAGGTCGTAAGCCCGGAGGAGGCCTGGCATAAAGAAAAAACAAGTGCCATTATAGCCCGCATTCCTGCAAAGAACTACACCCCGCTGGTTGAAGAGCTGTGCACCCTGGGCACGCTTCAGAGCCCCGTCCCAATGCCCTCCGATGCATATGAGGGTACCATACAATTGCGCATCAAGGTCCTGCCGGAATAGCAGAATCCAAAACAACATGATTCGCTCCAGAGAATAGAGGGCATAAAACCCTCTTCCTGCTTCCAGGAATGGGTGGTGTAACCTTTGACAGCCACGGGTGCTAAAAAAAATTGGGAACTTTATCCCTTCCTCCCTGTCTATAGGGGTGAACAAAACAGAAAAGGAGGACGGATAAATGAAAAATCGTATCAGTATATTTGTGGCAATCTTTGTGGCGTTATTGATTTCATGGGCGGGTGTGACATGTCTGCAAGCGGAGGTTGGGGGGGACAAATCCCTTTCACCCTATTTCTTTATCAAGAGCGACGATGCTGCAGTGGATCAAATGCCCCTCAAATCCACCCATGTCACGGTAAATATCTCCGGAGTCATTGCGGATGTTCGGGTCACACAGGTATACAAAAACGAGGGAAAGAGTCCCCTGGAAGCGGTGTATATCTTTCCGGCATCCACCCGGGCCGCGGTATATGGTATGCGGATGACCATTGGGGAGCGGATTATCAATGCAAAGATAGCAAAACGTGGAGATGCCAGACAGCAATACGAAAATGCCAGAAACGCAGGGCAGAGCGCATCCCTTCTCGAACAGCAAAGGCCCAATGTCTTCCAGATGAATGTGGCCAACATCCTGCCGTCTGATGTGATCAAGGTGGAGCTTCAGTACACCGAACTGCTGGTCCCGGACGGGGGAGTCTATGGCTTTGTGTATCCTACGGTGGTTGGGCCCCGTTACAGTAACCAGGATGCAGCGGGGGGCGATAATCGTCAGGGCTGGGTGAAAAATCCCTATCTTCACGAGGGAAAAGCGCCGACCTATACATTTGACATGAAAGTCAACATTGCAGCAGGCATGCCGCTTCAGGATGTGACGAGCACTTCCCATAAAATCAATGTGCAATATGAGGGGTCTTCCTTTTCCACCATTATCCTGGATCCTGCGGAAAAAACAGGTGGGAACAGGGACTTCATCCTCAAATACCGGCTTGCCGGGAAGCGGATTGCATCGGGACTTCTTTTGTTTGAGGGGAAGGATGAGAACTTTTTCCTCCTCATGATGCAGCCTCCAAAACGTCCTAAAGTCAGGCAAATACCACCCAGGGAGTACATCTTCATCGTAGACGTATCAGGTTCCATGCGGGGATTTCCCCTCAATATCTCAAAAAAACTGCTGAAAGACCTATTGGGAAATCTTCGCCCAACCGATACATTCAACGTCCTGCTGTTTGCCGGTGGCTCCAAGCTGTTGTCGGAGCGTTCCCTGCAGGCCACGCCGCAGAATATTCAGAAGGCTATCTACATTATCGATCGTCAGCGCGGAGGGGGTGGGACCCGGCTCTTGCCGGCACTTAAACGGGCACTCAAACTTCCCAAAACCGAGGGCTGCTCAAGGAGCATCGTCATTGCCACGGACGGCTATGTGACCGTTGAGGAGGAGGCCTTTGATCTCATTCGACACAATCTCGGAAAGGCCAATATGTTTACCTTCGGGATTGGATCAAGTGTCAACCGCCATCTTATAGAGGGCATGGCCCGGGTGGGCATGGGCGAGCCCTTTGTCATCACAAAACCAGAGGAAGCATCTGAAAAGGCGGATGGGTTTAGAAAAATAATTCAGACTCCAGTGCTTACAGGAATCAAGATCGATTTCGGAGGATTCCATGTCTATGATGTCGAACCTGAAAGTGTCCCGGATATCATGGCTGAACGGCCCGTGATTGTCTTTGGAAAGTGGCGGGGGAGAGCCATGGGCCGCATTTCGCTGAAAGGCATGTCCGGCGACAGGGCCTACATTGAGAAACTGGATGTAGGGAAGGTCAATCCCTTAAAAACCAATGGGGCACTTCGTTATCTGTGGGCCAGGCACAGGATCACCCTGCTCTCCGACTACAATCGGCTGAAAGCGTCCGATGAGCGGGTTCAGGAGGTGACGAACCTGGGGCTGACCTATAATCTGCTCACCGCATACACCTCATTTGTCGCAGTGGATACCCAGGTGCGCCTGAAGGACGGCCGGTCTGTGATGGTGAAACAGCCGCTGCCTCTGCCACAGGGAGTCTCAGACTCTGCAGTAGGCGGCAGGGCCAGAGCTCGAAACATGGGTCTTTCAGCATCACTTGCAAGACAGGCCCCGGGGATGAGCTTGTCTGATAAATTCAGTCTCGGCCTCAGTGCAGACTGTGCGAAATCATCGCAAGCCCCTTTGGCCGAGGAAGAAGCAAGGCCCAGGCCCCGGATAAGAATAGGGGAAATTGCCGCATCAAGGGGTCTTGATGTCCGGTCTGTCGGGCGGGCGATAGAGAGACAACTGCCGGACATAGAAACATGCATGAGAAATATATCCGGGAAAACGGGTTTTCAGGGGGGAGAAGTGGTCTTCAAGCTGGTTGTCAGTCCCGAGGGGCGGGTGACAAAGATTCACCTCCTGAAAGGCCAGAAGGTTGAGGAATTAATCAGGCGCTGCATTATGGAAAAACTGAAGGTCCTCACGTTTCCTGTTTCCAATGATACGGGAAAAAGGGAGATCACTGTGGCATTTACAATAACCTGATAAAGGCTTTAAACAAAGGGGGATCTGTTTCAACAGATCCCCC
>JAFDIX010000810.1 GCA_019307805.1 Deltaproteobacteria bacterium
CACGGTGCGAGCGATGCTCGATTTCTCGTTGAACATGGAATCAAAGGGATTGTGTGGGGCGCTGATGGTGACCAAACCCAGCATTCTCAAGACGAGCACGTAAATATTGAAAGCGTCTATACGCTCTATCGCATACTCGATGAATTCATGAAAATTTCAGGAAAACTGACCCTTCGAGCTGAAGATTGATTAGGACCGAAAAGACGAAGGGCAGGACTGGGAGGCACCTCATTAAAATCTTCATGCTCCAGTCCAGGCGGATCTCCTACTAGAATCATCCCGGAGCAAAGCACCTTGTTCTGTGTTTCCCTTCTTTATGCGAGGTAAAGACTCAGGTTTCCTGCTTTGCCACTTTATAAGGCATCATTACTATCATTCCAGGATCGATCATGAATCATCATCCACATCTTCTTGATGTCCAAAGGCTCAAAACATACTTCTACACATTTGAGGGCGTAGCCAAGGCAGTGGACGATGTGTCCTTTTACCTGGACAAGGGGGAGACCCTTGGGCTGGTCGGCGAGTCTGGTTGCGGAAAAACCGTCACTGCCCTGTCCGTCATGCGGCTCATACCAGAGCCGCCCGGTAAAATTGTCCACGGAAAAATCCTCTTTGATGGTGTTAACCTCCCCGATCTCACCATGAGGCAAATGAGAGCCATTCGAGGCAAACGGATCTCCATGATCTTCCAGGAACCTATGGCATCCCTTAACCCTGTCTTTACCATCGGAGACCAGATCTCTGAGATGTTTGTCCTTCATCAGAGACTCGGTAAGAAGGAGAGTTGGGAACGAGCTGTCGAGATGCTCAGGATGGTCCAGATTCCATCTCCGGAGAAAAGAGTTCATGAATATCCTCATCAGCTTTCAGGAGGCATGCAGCAGAGGGCCATGATCGCCATGGCCCTTTCGTGTAATCCGGAAATTCTGATTGCTGACGAACCCTCTACCGCCCTGGACGTAACTATTCAGGCACAGATTATTGATCTGATGATGCAGCTAAAAAAGGACTTTGATGCGGCCATTATGCTGATCACCCACGATCTTGGAGTGATTGCAGAAATCGCCCAGCGAATTGTAGTGATGTATGCAGGCAAGGTGGTGGAGGAGGGTCAAATCCTGGCCATTTTTGAAGACCCAAGACATCCCTATACACGGGGGCTTCTCAAATCCATTCCAAAGCTGGGTGAGAGGTCCCGATACGGTCGCCAGCGCCTTAAGGAAATCGCGGGTATCGTTCCAAGTCTTTATGAATTGCCGCCCGGATGCAGCTTTTATCCTCGATGCCCGGAGGCCATGGCAATTTGTCAGGAAAAGGGACCTGAACTGACCGAATTAGGCGGGGGCCATCGTGTCAGGTGCTGGCTTTACTAGGATCATTAAACGAGGACTATTGGATTGGAAGCGCTTCTGACTGTTGACGATTTAAAGGTCCATTTTCCTATCAAGAAAGGTCTTCTCTCCCGGACTGTAGGTTACGTATATGCCGTAGACGGGGTCTCATTGACGCTGGGGAAAGGTGAGACCATCGGATTGGTGGGTGAAAGTGGATGCGGCAAGACCACAACAGGCATGGCCATCTTAAGGCTGATCGAGCCCACTGCCGGAAAGGTCACATTTCAAGGGATGAAGGTATTCCAGATGTCCAAATCCCAGTTGAGGGGGTTGAGAAAGGAGATGCAGATCATCTTTCAAGACCCTTACTCCTCTCTCAATCCTCGAATGACAGTGAACCAGATCCTCAGTGATCCCATGGAGATCCACGGGGTGTATCAGGGCCGCGAAAGGAAGGATCGAATCGCCTATCTGCTGGAAAAAGTTGGCCTCACCCCTGAACAGGGCCGGCGCTATCCCCATGAATTCAGTGGCGGGCAGCGGCAAAGGATCGGGATTGCCCGGGCCCTGACCCTGAACCCCCAGCTAATCATCGGAGACGAGCCTGTGTCGGCCCTGGATGTCTCAATCCAGGCCCAGATTATGAATCTCCTGATCGACCTCCAGGAAGAGTTCCAACTTTCCTACATCATCATCGCCCATGATTTGGCTGTGGTAGAGTATATCTGCGATCGCATTGCCGTGATGTATCTGGGGAAAATTGTGGAGACGGCCTTCTACCGCGATCTGTACATCAGCCCTCAGCATCCCTATACCCAGGCCTTGCTGACAGCCGTTCCGGTACCGGATCCGAGGGCAGTCAAAGATAGGACCATTCTAAAAGGAGATGTGCCGAGCCCGATCAATCCGCCCTCGGGCTGCTATTTTCATCCCAGGTGTGCCCATAGAATGGAGGGATGCGATCAAGGTGAACCAGCGTTAAAGGACGTTAAAGGATATTGGGGGCGAACACTATGTGGCCTGCTACTTGTATTGAATCTGAAAAGCCTTCACTCAGCAATCTCTTCGTTTTTTATTGTGCTCGAAGATTATGCGTGTTAGGGTAAAGGCGTTATTGACTTTGGACATGAAAGGAGGTGAATATTTCTCGTAAACTTAAAAAGAAACCATAAAAAAGGAGGGAAGAAAAATGAAAAGAACGTTTCTCTTATTGTTAGTAGGCATCTTCGTGGGCGCCCTGCTTGGTTT
>JAFDIX010000811.1 GCA_019307805.1 Deltaproteobacteria bacterium
AGTTAAAATCGCTGTACTCCGATCGGTAGAACGCGCCGCGGCCGGTCAAAGACAGATACAATCCCGAAGTTTTTCCGACCACCCAGACATGGTCCAGGCCCAGATCCTGTATGGTATATGTGAGGTCAGGATTTTCATACAGGTAGGAGAAGCTTCCCTCAGCAAAGAGGGAGACGCCTCCCAGGTCTTTGTCCAGGGAAAAACCCAGGCTGGACACATGATCGGGTTCGGAAAACGCGGACTGGAAGAGGTTGTCTGTCGCGTTCTGATTGAGAAACAACGTCAGCATGTCGGCCTGAAGATAGACGAATGCCGCCAGTACAGACACGAGGATCAAGCCTATCTTTTTCATGCTCATGACCTAACCTGGACTATTCATAAAAAATGTCGATACTTGATTCAACAAAAGCAATATCAATCATTTGCATTATTCTTCCAGTGAATCACTTTAAAATTTTCGTTTTCAATATGTTTTCTCACAGATTACTTTCCTCCCCGCTTGGATCCGTTGCCTTTGGGTCCGGCTCCATCGCAGATCGAATTGCCCGCCTGGTTACGGAAGGAGCGTTTGTTCATTCCGCTTCCATTCTGCCCCCGGAACGCATTCCGGTTAGCGAACCCGCCTCGATCCTGCTGCATGCCTTTGCCGTTTTGGAAACCGTTCCCGTCTTGGGGTCGTTCCCAGTCCGGGTCCTGGGCATTGGGGATGCCGTCTCCATCATGATCCCGGAGTTGGTCACAGATCCCATCGCCATTTTCATCCACGAACAGGAGGCGTGCCTGCGGCTGGTTCTCTGTCCAATTGACACGGACCTCATCTCGGGTTGCCTGGCCTTTCTGAGCCATCAGGGTCGATCCGAAACCCAGGATCAGGACCATGGCTGCCACGGTAAGAATTTGAAAGTTACGCATTTGAAACTCCTTTAATTGATTTCACCGTGACACAATGCAAAATCAGGGCCAAATTCTATCTTTATTGTTTTCTGCAAGTTGCATGAAGTGAACCGAGAAATATTATAACATAAATGTCGGACATGTGACAAATATGTGGGCTTGGCTTTGAAGAAACCTGCCCTAATTCCGGAAAAAGTCTGGGATTTCGACCGAATTTGGGAAGAAAATCCATGGTGCAGAGGTCTAAAATAGAGTAATCTAAAGATTCCTATATTTTATCAAAGGAGAGAGAGGATGAAGAAGACCTTGACTTTAATTTTTGTTGCCCTGGCACTGGTGTCCCTCACTGCCTATGCCCTGGTGGATGTCAGCGGTACCTGGGAAATTACCCGGGAAGGCCGCAATGGGCCAATGACCTCGGATTTCACCATCGAGCAGGACGGCAGCAAGATCACCGTCACCATGGCTGGACGGCAGGGTGATGAGGTGGTCGGCGAAGGCACCATTGAAGGCAACGACATCCAGTGGACCATCTCCCGGGAAACCCAGCGTGGTGAGTTCGTGATGGAGTACACGGGTACGGTGGACGGCGATAACATGAGCGGGACCATGTCGGTCATGGACCGCGAGATGGAGTGGACCGCCAAAAAAAAGTAACGGCATTCTAAAGAGCTCAGCGTCGAACACGGCCTCCATAAACCGCTTAACAGCAGGCCGAAAATCCTCTAAAATAAGAGTCTACCCGGTTGCCGGTCGATCAATACGACTGGTCGGGAAGAAATTTGACTCGTTTCCGTCTAATGAGTGTACGGAGACGAAAACACGTGAGAGTTAATGGACGACAGAGAGCTGGTCGAAAAGGCGCAGGCCGGAAGCCAGGACGCCTTTGGCGCTCTCGTCGAAAAATACAGGATAAAGATGTTTAATCTGGCCTACAGTCTGACACGCGACCGCGAAACCGCGGATGACCTGGCGCAAGAGGTGTTCATCAAGGCCTATGTGGCACTCCCGAACTTCAAGTTCCAGTCTGCCTTCAGCACCTGGATATACCGTATCGCGGTCAACGCATCCAAGGACTTCCTGCGCAAGGAAACCAGGGTGAGGAAGATTTCCCTGGATGACAGCCCCCCGGGAACCCTGATGCAGGAAGATACAACCGCCCAGATCGATGAGGCCAGAGAAAAGGAAAAACAGAAAAAAATGGTGCACTTTGCCCTCGAGTCCCTGCCGGAAAAATATCAGGCCATCCTGACCCTGCGGGATATCCAGGGTTTCCCATATAATGAGATAAGCCAGATTCTCGACATATCGCCCGGGACCGTGGACTCAAGGCTACACCGGGCCCGAAAAATGCTTAAGAAAAAAGTTTTTCAGCTCTCAGCCCGCTTAGGAGGGGACTATGCGGTGTAAAACGACGGAAAAATGGATACTGCGCTCCCTGGATCATAACCTGACGGATGAACAGGAGCAGGCGCTGGCAGCGCATCGGCGTGAATGCGCCGCCTGCCGCGCCCTGGAACAGGAGTACTTCAACCTGTGCCAAATCCTGCAGAGCGAGGACTTCCCCACACCCAAACCCTATTTCTGGGAGCGGCTGCAGCCCCGACTAGAGCAGAATCCCCGACCCGGGCTCCAGGCATTGTGGAAGCAGTGGGGCCTTAGGGCCATCCCCTGCTCGCTGGCCATCATCGTTTTTTTTGTGCTGGCCGCAAC
>JAFDIX010000156.1 GCA_019307805.1 Deltaproteobacteria bacterium
TCCTGCCCTGCGGTTGGCTGAGGCCAGATACTCAAAAACGCGAACATGCACCCCAGGACAAAAAACCTGCTTTTGCAACCATGCCTCCTGCAAGGATACCTCTTGGCCAATGCCTTCACTCTCATCCGGAATGATCTCCCTTCTGCTACCACGTCAACCCCCTTTTTTTAACCAGTCCCAATACAATGCATCCCATTGCAGCTCGGAAGGTTGCTTTGTACATATTCCGTTCCTGTTCAGGAACTCTCAAAAATTAATGGAACCTGAAAGTTCATCTTGTGTTTCAGCCATCTTTGCAAAGAAGTACCACAATGTGGTTATTCTAGATATTATTTTCATTCCTGTCAAATGTTTATAATATGCAGTGATTTAAATGAGTTGACTTGATAACGATAATATGCAAAAGTACCACATTGTAATAAAATATAGTTAGTCGGTTGATATTAACCTTTTCACACTTTCTGCGCATCCGGCTATGCTTCGGACGTGAACGAAGGGAAAGAAATTATGGAATTTGCGATTCTGTGGATAGAGACCCTGGCCTTGGCACTTATTTTTGTTGCTCTTATCTACAGGCTTTCCAGCCTCTTAAAAAGTCGTTTTTTGCGAATTCCCATCAGGATACTTGCGCTTCTTTTACCGGCTTTTCTGAGTGGGGCATTTACGGTCTTTACCTGGTATCTGAGGCAAAGAGGGGCAGAAACAGCATGGCTGTTCGGCTTTTCGATTTTCTGGGTGATTTTTTTTCTCATCGGTTTTGTCCTTGTCAGACATTTTGCGAGAAAAAGACAAGACACCCAAGATGAGGCCTCCAGCGTGTGGAGGCCTATGGCTTTGATCGGGTCCCTGGCCATCGTTTTGCTTCTGTTTGTTGGAACCCTCCTTAAAATGGATGCAGATGCCAGGGCACAGCTCGCTTCCGCCCAGGCGCGTGCCCTGGCAATGGCCACTACGGTCACCCCGGAACCGGTGCCATGGGAAAAAAACGCAGCCCTTATCTATAAAAAGGCATCCGAACACATGGTCCTCCCCAACTGGATTTATGAAATCAGCAATCCGGGCTTTATACCGGACCTCAAAGAAACCGAAGATGTTATCGAAAAGAATCAATTAGCTCTTTGGCTGCTTGAGGATGCCGTTGCGATGCCGGATGCATCATTTGTACCGGATGTTGGCGCAAACAGAGAATGGCCCAGCTTCTGGTCCGAGTTTCCGTATACCCCGGAGTTGCGCAACGCTGTTCGTTTGCTTGCCCTGGATTGTTACCTGAAGGCCTCAAAGGGAAAAACCAGGGAGGCGATTGAAAGCATAGAGGCCCTGGGGGCAGTGGCCCGACATTCCAGCCGCAATCCCTACCTGATCTCGACGATGATGGCCGCCAGTATCATCGAAGCACAAAAATCCTCCCTGGAAAGGCTCCTGGCCTTTACGCCCAAAACGGACATCGCACTTCTGCCCCTGTCTCTTAAGAACAAGTGTGACATCATGGCGTTGTGGCAGCGCTCTCTGCTCATGGAAGATGCCATGACCATCTATTCGTTTTCCAATGATCTTTTTACCGGCAAGATATACGGCCGCGTCTCCAACTCTACATTAGACAATATACTGTTTTATGCGCTTCCCTACCGCGCACTCATGTCCACATACGACCTGGCTTTTTTTGACAAGTCCTGGAAAAAATCCCACGGATTCGCATCCAAACCCATTTATGAGGTCTTCCAACAGCAGAAAGAATGGGAAGAAAGCGTCATGAAGAAGCCGGGCGGACTGATTTCAGCCGTTGCCGGTGTTCCCAGATTATCAAGGTATTCCATCAGGCCTCATTTTGCACAGGCCCATGTTGGTCTCCAAAATCTCGCACTGGCGGTCTCGGCCTTTTACAGGGAAAATGATCGTTATCCCTCCCGATATATGGAATTGCTGCCCGGTTATATCAGGGAGATTCCGATTGACCCCTTTGACGGAAAGTTTCTTAAAATGTCTGCTGTGGATGGTGGGATGATCCTGTACAGCGTGGGCCCGGACTTCAAAGATGACAACGGGAAAATCGAATACGCATACCCCTATGGAGAAAAGAAAACAGGGGATATCCTTTTCCGTATCGGCGCTGCCTATGATCAGGCATTCTTAAAACCCGCCTTGCCCAAGCTGGCCGCAAGGGGGGACCTTGAGATGGTCCGGCGGGCCCTCGCAGTCGGGGCCGATGCCAACAGAAATGAACCCCTGGTCGAGGCGGCACAAAACGGGCATGATGAAGTGGTTCGCCTTCTTGTTGAAAAGGGGGCTGGCATGAATGCCCTTTCAGAAAAACCGGACCAGGGCAAGGGCAAATATAAAAGATCCCTCCTATACAGGGAGCCAAAGATCGGCGGCTTGACCGCGTTGATGGCGGCCGCTACAAAGGGGCACACAAAGACCGTCAAATTGCTCATTGATATGGGTGCGAACCCCGATGCAGTCAATAACAAGGGACGGACTGCCCTGATGCTAGCGGGGGGTACCCGAATAGTTCGCGCCATGGAATGGGTGGAGTATGAGCTCAAAACTCTTTCTGTCGCCAAGAAAGAGATTCAGGTGCTGACTGCCAAAATCAAGGAACTTGAAGGGAAAGGAAAGGGTCTTTTTGGAGGGGATGAAAGGGAAAAAAAACTCGCACAGCTGTGGGCAAGACTTTCCAAGAACAAGGCCCATGTACGATTTTTGGTGGAAGGCAGGGTTTCTTCTCAAGGGACTGCTCAGAAAATGGAAAAGCCAGCGGCAGCAACAAGCCGTGCACCACTGATAAAGCTGTTGCTGGATGCAGGGGCAAACATCCATGCCAAAGATGCATTCGGGGTGACGCCCTTACTATCAGCGGCATTCGAAGGCGATATTGACGCAGTGGAATTACTCATTGCAAACAAAGCCGACATAACCGCCAAAAACAAGTTCGGATGGACGGGTCTGATCATTGCAAAGGCTACCGGTAATAAAGCGATGGAAAATCTACTCATCACTGAAGGTGCTTCTCTGGAGGAGAATGACCAGAGGACAATTCTCCGGATCGCAAACAGTATGGAGCGACTTCAGAGGGCTGAAAAAAGAAACCTGAAAAGCAAAAAAAGAAAACGCAAATAACATTATGCCATCGGCTTTTGTCATTCAATAAAGAGCCAAGGAGAAATCATAGGAGGCCCTGAATGAGCGATACTTCTTTCCTATCAAGGCTGTTACTCATATTGTCAATTGTTTTACTGGCCATCTCATTGTTCCTGTTGCCAAGGGCATTGACAAAACAAACCGATGATCAGATACAGCTGGTCACCCTGAGGGACATTTTTGAAAAGGACAATATGGTTCTTCCCTACCCTACAAAACTCTGTATCTCCTTTTCAGACAAACCCCTATTACGGGGCATTATCTTTGTATTTCTCCTTGCGGTGGGTTTGGCAGGAGAATTTTTCATCAAAAACAAAAAAATAGGCGGCCTCATTCATCTTGTAAACATATTAATTGCCCTTGGTATGGGCAGCTATTTCGCATTATCATTGGTACTTCCCTTTACCCCGCTATAATTCGAGAAAAAAGTGATTCAAAAAAAATACGCATCCCCTATCCATATCAATCCCTGTGGTTTCCTTATTCTGATATCAATCATCCTGATATTTCTCTCTCCAATTTACGGTTATCCACAAAATCCTTATCTCATCGATCGAGGCAAGATCATAACCTATTCCTCCTTTGATCTAAATGCGGAAGGTTGGTCCAAGGGACAAAACGTGTATCACCGGAACAGGGCCTTCCATCTCAAATCTCCTGCTCATACCGGTCGCGGGACATGGCGAAAGGATCTGGATACAGGGCGGGTTGTGATTGCCGTCGATGCAACGGCGCTGGAAGACCGTGAACAGGAATACGGCTTTGGGATAAACCTCCGGCACCAAAAAAATCCTTCTGCACGGCTCGGATTTTATATTTCTACCAGGGGTTTTTTTGCAGTCTTTCGTTTTGACGAGCATGGAAAATATACCGACCTGGTCCCCTGGAAGCAGGATGCAGCCATTCATCAGGGGCTAAAAAAGACAAACCGCCTGGAGGTGCGGGCATGGGATGATCTCTTTGAATTTTACATTAACGGCAGGAAGGTTGCCGGGATTCGCGACAACACCTATCTATCAGGCCCTTTGGGCCTTTTTGCCAACAGGGAGCAACATATTGTATTTGACAACTTCATTTTTTATGAATCACGCTTGATCCAAACAACCCCGCCTGTGTCCCTGGCCCAACACGAACAGATCAGTTCAAAGCCTGTTCCCCTTTCTACACCCCCGGATGATACAGCAAATGCGCAAAAAAACTATCCAGCCGACTCGACAGAAGATCAGAGTTCCGGGGCATCTGAAATTCATAAAGGCAGGCCTTCCCTGAAGCTCGATCCGGCACCCTTGACTGTAAAAACCGAAACCGTCTACACCCACGATGGCAGGATAGTGGCTGGATCAGGAGGCACAATCCTGGCCCCGGACGGTATGAGCATATCTTATAATGAAGGGGCATTGGATCGGGATAGCACCGTACGAATAAAAAAATCTTCCCCCACACCCGAAGGAGAGCGGGAACAGGTGACCATTTATGATATCGACCTCCAGGGTGCCGGGCTGAGAAAGCCCGTCACCGTGACGCTTCCGCTGCAGTCTTCTCCGGGCAAACAGAATGCGGAGGCAACAGAAGTATATCATTACAATAGTGCAAGAAAGGCGTGGGAACATATCCCTGCAAAACCATCTGCGGACGGGAAGAGCGTTGTTTTTGAAGCCCGCCATTTTTCCCGTTATGTGCTGGTGGAGCCTTCGTGGTTTCTTCCATGGCGGAATTATTATAGCTCCGCAATGAATGAAGGCCGTTTAAAAGCGCCTTTGAATGTACCCTATTACTACCAGGGGGGATACGGCTGGTGTTGGGCGGCCTCACTTTCCATGGTGGACGGCTATCAGAAAGCCTTTACAAAGATCTGGGAGATCGCGTCCTTCTTTGGAGCCGACAGCAATGATGCCGCCAGTTCCCCTGGTAAAATCAAACAATTTCTGGACGCGCACCACGGGAATTATAGCGTGGTTACCAAATCCTTCTGGTCCTCCAAAGCCCTCGACGGGTACCTCATGTACAATCTTGACAGGAATCGTCCGGTATGGATCGGCCTGCCCTATGCAGGCCACGCCGTGGTTGTTGTGGGATATGCCCCCGAAGCTATTGCCGTCCATGATCCCTCCGGCGCGTTGATCAAGAGAACAGGAGGGGCCGAGGACCCGGAAAAGTTTGCGGATGACGGGCAATTGGGCTCTCTGTGGATCCCCTGGGATCGCTGGAATATGGTGGCTGCCGGAAACTGGATGACGGCCGCCATGGATGATACCGCCGAGGTCCCCGGTGTCCAGCAGACCTTTAGTGGCTGCGTATGGCCGGTCAGTACGGTGGTGGTGGAATCCCCGCCATCCGATGGCCGCGCGTTGTCCCTGCAACTCATGTCGCTGGATACCTTTAAGGTTGAACGGCCCTTTGTACGTTCGGACGGGCGACGCGTTTCACCCCGTGAGATCAACTTTTACTGGAATGGGAAACTAAAAACCGGTTATCATTTCCTAGACGGAAGCAAACAAACCAATATCTCCAACAGCGATCATATAAAAGCGCTTGTGCCTTTTCTTTCCAATACCTCCTCCCGCACCCAGTCTGTTCGTTGCCGGATTTCTATCGATGATCAGGAAATCGCCAATCAAGATCTCACACTTGTCGCAGACAGGGTGCATCGCCCTCTTGAGCTCACAAGCTTCTCCAGGAACATGAAACTTTCCGATAATCCCCTGCCCCTGGGCAACCATGTCTTCAAATTTCGTTTGGAATCGGGCGAAAGCCTTGTGGACAAAGCGGATATTCACTTCAAGGTCGTCCCGGCAATGGTCAGCAATGTGCAGGTCATCCAGGTGGATGACAAGACCCTGAAAATAACCTGGGCCCCCAACGTGGAAGAAAGGCGTTTGGGAATCCGCATGGTCTATCACATTAGGAAAAAAGGAAGAGGTTCCTCTAAAGGCAGCCGAATCGCAACAGTGGGGCCCGGCCAATATGAATTCAAGTACGAGATCCCAAAGAAAGACAGGGACAGGTTCTTTTTTTACTCTGTCTGGGCATATGACCCGGATACAAAACTTGAAAGCCCGGACGCCATATTGAACCGGCCTGCAAAAGAAAAAGGCGAGGGGTTTTTACCCCTTATTTACGGCAGCTGGTTTGAATACAATATCCGCGTAAAGGCCGGATTCATGGAGGCCCTTCAAGGGAGTACGCAAAATTACAGTTCCAGGACAAAGCAGACAATGGAAGTCACCGGCAATGATGAATTAACCACTCATTTAACACAGACCATCAAAACTGTGGTAACCACACCTGAGGGGAAACCCATGGTCTTGATTTTTCGTGACGACATGAAAACCATTCAAACCTTTGAAAAGTCCCCTGATGCCGTGAGCTTCGGCAACTCCCGGTCCTTTCATACAGCATCCTATGATTACGGCAGGGGCGGCACGAACAAACAAAAAACTACCCTGAACACGACCTATTCGACTCCAGTAGTGATGCTTGCAAAACCCCGTTGGCCGGAGCCGGGAACCACATGGTCAAACCGGAGCACACGGGATGTAAAGATATTATCCCGGCAAGGCAGTGTGATCCCGAAAGGCATGCGCTGGCAAATGTCTCCCCAAATGACCCGTCAAATGAATGCCGCTCCGGGACGTAGGGAGGAGATCAGTCAACACCGTGCGGTGGGTTTCGAAACGGTCTCAGTCAAGGCAGGAAGGT
>JAFDIX010000812.1 GCA_019307805.1 Deltaproteobacteria bacterium
TTGTCAAAATTATTTGATACCATCTAAAAAAGCCCGCAAAGGCATTAACCGTCTGAATTTATAATAAAATGATGATAACACTATATTCTTTTGCGAAGGCTTCTCTTCTCTGATGTGTAATAATCCTTACACAGCTCATGAGGAGGAAGAATGAATCGAGAAGACAAACAATATCTTACCTCAACATCCATTATCGGCAGCGACCACAGGGCGGTTATTGCTTATGCTACGGAGACAATTGGCGGAAGCAAAGATGTGATAAGAAGTCGCTTTTTTTGTTGACTCACTATATAGAAATTCCCCTTGTGATTCAAGGAAAAAGTAACCACAACATATGTGGCACCAGGCCGGATTGCAGTTCAGAGGTTCTTCTGGAATACAGGTTGGAGTAAGATAGGGCCTTCAAGAAATTGGACAGGAGTGGGGAAATACCATATATTGGGGTAGGCTAAACATTCCGTTTCATCTGTGAAGCTCCATCCCGGTTGCATGTATGTAACACATATCTCAACCTATTGATAATACTCATTATGCCAGATACTGGCACCGATTAAAAGGCCCCTGTCAACAAAAAATACTTCACCATCGAGATATGTCAGGTTTTGAAATGCATCAAATTTTCATAATACCCACCGATTTGGGTATAAAACCATATAAACTATTTCTGAATCTCCTATGGATCTCACCCAGATATTTAACATCCACCAGGATTACGGGTGCCTTAATATAATAGACTACTTTCCGGATTCCACATTGGTTCGGTTAGTAAACGGTTGAAGAGGGAAAGTAGCTTCTGGAGAAGAATTGAATAAGTTATAGAAATTCCGAGTAAAACACTTAGGAGGGTTAAAATGAAAACGATCAATGTAAAAGACTTGATGGTGCCTCTTGATGAATATGCAACCGTCTCGGATGAGGCTACCCTGTTCGAGGCAGTCGTAGCCCTTGAGATGGCTCAAGAAAAACTTGATCGAACCCGGTTTAAATACCTGCATAGGGCCATATTGGTATATGACAAAAACAATAATATTGTGGGTAAGATAAGCCAGTTGGATGTGCTGAGGGCCCTGGAGCCGAAATACGGAGAAATGGGGGATCAACAATCAATTTCCCGCTTCGGTTTCAGTCAAAAATTTTTACAGTCCTTGCGCGAACAATTCCGTCTTCTTGACAGACCCTTTGATGATTCCTGCAGGACAGCAGCCCAGGTAAAGGTGAAAACATTCATGCATACACCCTCTGAGGGCGAATACGTCGATGAAGATGCCACTCTCGACGTTGCCATACACCGCCTCGTCATGGGTCATCATCAGTCCTTGCTCGTAACCAGAGACAATAAAATTGTTGGCATATTGAGGCTCACTGACGTATTCGCGGAAGTTTTTCAGACCATGAAGACCTGCGAACTATAATGAGACTGTGCCAGTCCAGCTAATAGCAAGATGTCGCTACAAGTGATTATCAGTAAAAGCAACAGGGGAGGATTCTTATCGTGATAAGAAGTCGCTTTTTGTGGGAAGGAGTATAGGAAAATTGCTCTTGTGAGTAAAGGAAAAGGAACCACAACATATGTGGTGTCAGACTGGATTATGGAGTTGAGGTTTTCGAGGGTTATAGGTTGGAGTAGGACAGTGTCTTGAAGAGGTGGAATTTGTTGGAAATTGACACTAGTTGAGCCTAATCCGGACACACCTTTCCATTAGATCCAATGGCCGGTTTTAAAGAAATCATAGGGCTATAACCCTGGCTTAAGCCTGGGTCTAAGCCTCGACGGGATAATCCGGATCTCTATAGAGATAATCCTCACAGGGTGGTAGCTGAGAATCAGAATGGGCTGTGTGGACAGTTAATGGTGGAGCTTTGATTTTAGGCGGCGGCTTTACCTTCACATCCTACAAACCCAGATGTTTGAAAATCATTTCTGTGAACTCGCCGTCCTCTGTGAAAGAAGCGTGAACTTTCAGGTTATCAAATCTGGGGATTCAATAGCCCAAAATATTGTCGTATCCGGTGGTGCCTTCGGATCGATACTCCCGGGAATACTTAATTTAGCGATTGCATGATACTGTAATCCCGGCATTTTTTAGTATTGTGATGGTAAACGAAACATAATCCGCTGGCTCAAAGTGCATATTACGATAAGCAGCCCTTTGCCTCAGAACTATAATGATTTGATCTTGAATTGAAAGGTTTTGAAACGCCTAAGGATTCTATACTTGTAGTTGAATACTGACACCGAGTAATAGTTCATATAGATGCAGCAAAGAGGGAGTATATTCGAATTATTTGGCCTCTCTTTTATTTTTTTCTTTACAGT
>JAFDIX010000813.1 GCA_019307805.1 Deltaproteobacteria bacterium
TGCTGCCAAAGGCAAAAAAAATTAGAGACGCGACTTGATTAAATGGCGATGGCATGTAAAGGATACCTTGGGGTTTCCACAGTCTGATGAACCAGAACATGGTCTACTGATGGGAGAATAAAAAAAATGAACAAACTTGAATTAATAGAAGCCCTGAAAAACCAAGAGGGATTGACGAAATCTGAAGCCGCAAAAGTCGTTGAAATATTCTTTGGTGAGATGACCGAGGCCCTTGCCAAAAATGACAGGGTTGAGATCCGGGGGCTGTGCTCTTTCTATGTAAAAAAATATATGGCCTACACTGGCAGGAATCCAAAGACCGGTGAAACCGCAATGATCAAACCCAAAAAGCTGCCGTTTTTCAAAGCGGGGAAAGAATTGAAAGAGAGGGCGGATCATAAATGAAAAAATCTTGCCGATATATTGGAGCGAAACCCTTGAAAGATATGTTAGTGTGCTGGAAGATTGAATTAAAGCCGATAGCATAATATCTATAGTCATGTCCTCATAACCAGCGGTAAGGGTAGCATCAAAACCCGCCTGACCATCCAAATCCAGACCGGCCGCTTGAAGTGCATATGTTGTGGTTCCTTTTCCCTTGACCCACAAGGGCAATTTCTCTATAGTCCTTCCCATAAAAAGCAAGGTATTATTAAAAGACCGTTAAAAAGCCATGGACGGTGACCGACCTTGAATGCATTTGTTCTGGATCTTATTTTAAGCTTTGTTGTCGGCGGAACATGGGTCGTGCTGGCCTCCATGGCGGCGCAGCGTTTCGGCGGCAAAGTGGGTGGTTTCATTGCCGGGCTCCCGTCCACCTCTGTTCTGGCCATATTTTTTATTACGTACACCGAGGGGGCGCGCCACGGATATGATGTAACCGGCGTTTTTCCCCTGGCCATCTCTGCTAACGCCATTTTTTTAGCCGCATTTGCCGCTTTTTCAGGAAAAAAATTTTCCGTGGGACTTCTGGGTGCCCTGATACTTTGGATCTTTGTTCAATCGGTTCTGCTGTACGTTCATCCCGTCAGGTTCGATGTGGTGGTTATCCTTGGTATTTTGCTTTTCCTGGCTTCACTCCTGCTCATTAGCAACATAGGCACACCCGATCCAGGGACCCGGCCAGTTCACCATGGAATAATAGAGATTGCGATTCGGGCCGGCGCCGGAGGATCCATCATCGTCCTGGCCATGCTCGGTTCCCGTTTGGGTGGCCCGATTTTTGGCAGCATTCTCTCAGCATTTCCGGCCACGGTCGTGGCCACCCTCGTTATCACAGATGTATATGGGGGAAAAGATCTGGCCAGAATCATGGCCCGACCAATGATGGTCAGCGGGGTCGTCAACTGCATGGTTTTCGCCCTGGCGTACCGGTATGTTGTTTTGCATATGCATGTTATAAATGCCCTGGCAAGCGCCTATGCTGTTACCCTGGTAAGCACCGCATTCACATTTTACTGGATGAACATCCATCACCGGAAACATGCCCGCGCCATCCATACTTGATCGAGGAGGAAATTTTATGACAGGCATATCGGATCTGGAAAAGGATTTGTTGGAAAGATTAACCGGTGAAAATCCGGACCGTCAGATTACCCGGGTTGAAGGCTCCCGATGGGGACGGCTCATTTTGCCGGCCCCTGAGGAAGTGAACAGACGTCCGGGTGAAGGACTCAGGGTACTTTGTATCGGTTCCTGGACCCTGGGGCTTCTGGCTTTTGAAACATTGTTGTCATTAGAGAAAGATAGCCCCGAAGGGGTTAAGCTGGTGGGCCTGGTGACGGATGATCCTTTAGATGTTGATGCGAAAATATCCTTAAAAAAACGATTCTGGCGATACTACGAGGAAGCGGAGAGAGAAAAATACGAGTGGGGGACCCTGCACCGCGCTTTGTCCATGGGAATCCCATGTTATACCGGAGAGGTAAAAAGTCAAGCATTTCGGGAGATCCTCGGTCAATGGGCTCCCGAAGCCATTGTGGTAGCAGCTTTCGGGCAGGTGATCGACAAGATGATTATTGACTTTCCAGCCTACGGCATTTACAACGTACATCCATCCGATTTGTTGCACTGTTATGGGGCGGGCCCCCAGCCCTGGGAGGACCTGATCGAACGAAAGGCATCATCTACGCGTGTTACTCTCCACAGAGTCTCCCCGACCATTGATGACGGAGATATCGTGGGCCAGTCCCCGAGCATCAACGTGCGCCTACCCGACGACAGTGTTTCCGACGACGTGCGAATGATAGGCGAAAAAGTCCTGGTTCCCGTGGGACCGCTGGTGAGGGAACTGGCACTGGCCCTGATGGATAAAAAA
>JAFDIX010000814.1 GCA_019307805.1 Deltaproteobacteria bacterium
AACATGGAGAATGAGCCGGACCTCCAGGAACTCTATGACATCTGCACCTTCAGGCATCTGGCAAAGTAAAACCTAAAGAAGTCATTGCTGGAGAAGTAAAACATTCACCAGCATAACAGGCTTTGGTCCATGGGCCAAACCGCTGTGTATGATCTTTTGGTGAGTGATTAAATCCCCCTCGATCCCCCTTTGTCAAAGGGGGAAGTTACCATTTTCCTCCCTGGCGGGTAGATAAGCCCCCCTTTACTAAAGGGGGGTTGGGGGGATTTTGGGTATTGGGGCATTTGTAATTATTTTGGAATTTGGATTTTGGAATTTTCCAGACTGAGGATCTTCCTTGCCTCATCCGGCGTGGCAACCTCCCTGCCCAATTCTTGACTCAAGGCGGCAATACGCCGAACCAGCATCTCATTGGTGGCCAGTTCACCCTTTCGATAATAGATATTATCCTCCCACCCATAAGAACGGCATGGATGCTCATGGGCAGTTGTGCCGCTCCGACACCGGATACCAGCCATGTACTTCCCCCGGGAAGAAACCCCTGAAGGTGCACCAGATGTTCCACTCTGGCCGGCATGGCCCCCTTGAGACCCATCACAAAATTGAAATGCAGGGGAGCGTCAGCAAGGTCCCTGTCCTGAAGGCTGATTGCATTGTTGATCATGCTCAGGTCAAACACCTCTATCTCCGGTTTTATTCCAAGCTCCTTCATCCTTTGCGCAAGGCCGTCCACGAGGTCCGGAGGGTTTACGTAGGCGGAGCGTGGAAAATTGACGGAACCGGTGGTCAGGCTGGCCATCTCACAGCCCGCTTCAAGCCGTTTTGTCCGACTCTCCAATCCGACCCCTGCCCTGCCCCCTGTAGAGATATTGATGATCAGGTTGGTCCTGCCTTCGAGCCTGTCTACCACCTGGTGAAAAAAATCCGGCTCATCTGAGGGATTTTCCTCTTTGTCCCGCGCATGGATATGGATGATCGCCGCACCCTCATCCTCACATTTGAGTGCACATTCCACGATCTGCTCAGGCGTCACAGGGACATGGGGGTTGTCTTTGGTCTTGGGAATGGATCCGGTGGGTGCCAGAGTAATGATAAGTTTTTCCATAATCGTTTCCTTTTCTTTTGCCGAATGATCGAAGGAATGTACGTCAAACAACACATTTTATCAACTGCAAAGGGCGAGGAGGAAAATCTCTTGACAAAAAAGACACACCGCCTTCAAATGAAACAGGAACCCCTTTGTGAAACCACAGACAAGGGGTTGCGGGGAACTGAAATGAGGGCAACCATTTAAAGTTTGCAGATAGGGAGGTTTACGTCATGATTAAGAAGTTACGGCACATTGGTATTATGGTTGAGGACTTTGAACGTGCAGTAAAAAAATTTGAGGGATTCGGACTTCCCCTGAGTGAAGAGATGGAAAAAAAGGAAGATGGCATGAAAATCGGCTTCTTCCCCATTGGAGACACCCTGATCGAGTTTCTGCACTTCAGCCCGGACAAGGGATGGGACTCTGTCCATAAGGTGGTCCGGTCCCAAAAAGGTGCTCTCAATCACCTCTGTTTCGAGGTGGAGAATTTGGAAGAAAGCATCAAAGACTTTGAAGAAAACGGTGCGAAACTACTGGAAGGATCCCCCATGAAAGGGGCCCACGGACGCGTGGCCTTTTTTGAACCCAGTTCTACGGAGAATGTCCTGGTAGAGATTTGTGAGGTGTAGTCTAGGAGACTGTCGGGAAACCCACGAGTTGATGGTGTTAGAGTGCTACTTGTATTTCTCATAGTGTAGATATGCTGGTTGCTGGATGCTTGATACCTGTTGTAGCGAAGCGGAAATCCCGTATTTAGCGGCGATAAATAAAGCCTGTTCAACACTTTATTTTCGAATGTTTACAGCCTATTACAAGGCAATAAAACCAAAATAAAATCTCTCTCGCAGAGCACTCAAAGGGCACAAAAGCACCAGATCCAATCATTGGTGCAACTGTCATTTGTGGAAAAGGCAGAGAACATCATATTTATCGGGGAGCCGGGAACAGGAAAAGCCGGTAGCCAGACAAATACACCCCTATTTTATCTTGACAAATGATAAATTAAGGGTGTATTTTAGCTTATCTGGCCCAAGAGAATGAAAGAGGTGTCGCTATGAAGCGATCCATGGAAAAGCGATTAACTCGTTGGTTGCAAAAACCGCGAAGAAAGCCCCTTGTCATTCGCGGAGCCAGACAAGTCGGCAAATCCACCCTGGTACAAAATTTTACCCGATCGCAAGGTTTGAAATTGGCCGAGATCAACCTTGAAAAACACGGGAATCTCAATGGCATCTTCAGGACCAATGACCTCGACATAATCATTCCGGAACTGGAATTACTGGCCCGAACAAGCCTGCGCCAGGAAAACACCCTGCTGTTCCTTGACGAGATCCAAAGCACACCCTATGCCATTGCAGCACTGCGCTATTTTCGTGAAGAAATGCCACAATTGCCGGTAGTGGCAGCCGGCTCTCTGTTGGAATTTGTTCTCGCAGAGCACGACTTTTCCATGCCGGTGGGCCGGGTCGAATACCTCCACCTGGGCCCCATGACTTTTGAGGAATTTCTGCTGGCGATGGGAGACGACATGCTGCTTTCTTACGTA
>JAFDIX010000815.1 GCA_019307805.1 Deltaproteobacteria bacterium
ATCGTTCTTTTTGATGAACCGACCACCGGGCTCGACCCTATCCGCAAAAATGCGGTCCACAGCATGATCTCTGATTATCAGAAACGCTTTGGATTCACGGCCATCGTCGTAAGCCATGAAATACCGGATATTTTCTATATCTCCCAGCGGATTGCCATGCTCCTTGGGGGAAAAATCTTTATTGAGGGCACCCCGGAAACGATACAGCAGAGTCCTGATCCCCTGGTCCAGGAGTTCATAAAGGGGCATGAAAGCGGGCATGATACCCTCACGGGCATGGCTCCCCAAACACAGGGGGAGAAAAGGTTTCATGAAGAGATGGCCCGTTTGCAACGTCACGAAATTACCTTTTCAGTGGTCATTTTCACTATCACCAACATGGAAGAAATCAACGAGAAGGCAGGCCATGTGGCAGGTCAAACCATCCTTCAGAACTTTGCCGGAGAGTTGCAGCGCCTTTTTCGAATCACGGATACCTGTGCCCGTTACGGCCTGGACAAGATCATGGCCGTCCTTCCCAATACCAGCCTGGATCAGGCCCAAATGACATGTGCCAAACTGGCCGGCGACATTAAAATAAGGGAGATCTTGGAAATAAATCCCCAGCGTGGATTTTGTTTGTCAGTCACTGCAGGGATTGCCGAGGCACAAAAGGGAAGCGCTCTGGAAGAAGTACTTGAAAATGCGCAATCCAATCAAAATTCACTCTACGATTTCAATGTGTGTTAACCGCATGGAGGTCCTATGGAAAAGAGATCCATTGAAGCGGCAGTAGGCATCTTCGTTATTCTGGGGATGATCTGCGTGGGGTATCTGACCATCAAGCTTGGAAAGATGCAGATTCTCGGGGATAACACATACTCAGTCAACGCCCGTTTCGACTCCGTAGCAGGTCTCAAGGCCGGTGCCTATGTGGAGATGGCAGGTGTTCCGGTCGGCCTGGTCGATTCCATCACCTTTGACAATAAAGATCAGGTTGCCATGGTAAAGCTCAAAATCGACAAGGGTGTCACCCTCACGGATGATGTGATTGCCTCCGTTTCTACTTCAGGATTGATAGGGGATAAATATATCAAACTCACCCCCGGCGGCGGCGATGAAAACCTTAAACCGGGTGGAGTCATCACAGATACGGAATCGGCTGTAGATATTGAATCATTGATAAGCAAGTATGTCTTCGGCAGTGCTGACAAATAGGGCTCATTTCCAGCCATGGAAAAGGTATTGAAAAAAATTGTTCTCACCCTTCTACTCGCCGCAATGATCCTGGGCTTTCCCGGGAGATCCTGGCCCCGGCAATTTAGAGTCATCAAGGTTTATGATGGGGATACCATCAAGGTAACGCAAGGGGACACAGAAATCATTGTGAGACTTGTAGGTGTTGACGCGCCGGAAGAGATGTGGGAATCAACGGATACGGATACATCGATAATGTGATACTCCTGGCAGAAATTCTCTGTGATGGTGAGAACATCAATCTCAAGATGCTTGAAGCCGGGCTGGCCGAGATTCCCAAAGAAGGAGATCTTCCAAAAAACCTTAATAGGACCCCATATCTCGAAGCAGAAGGCCGGGCAAAGGCTGCCCCTGAAGGAATGTGGACTCTCGGCAGTGATTACGTGAGCCCTGCAAAATGGCGTGAGACCCATCGTTCCAAGTCGGCGGCAGCCATGATCCTCTACGGCATCCTGGAAGAGGGTGCGAAATAGGCTAACCCTTTATTTACGTTCTTCTCAGACGCTTATCTCCATGGAAATGGGGGAGGCATCCTGAGCCATTTTCCTTAATCTCTGCTCTTCATCCTTTAAGATATCCAGGAGCATTAAAGCCTCTACAGCGGTGAATTGCATCCGGCTTCCATCCCCGCCCAGGATCACAAGTCCTTTCTCTTCCACTGTAATCGTAAATTTTTCATTCATGCCTTCCATGCCGTTACCTCATGCTTAAAGGTCAAACTATTATTGCGGTTTGTAACAGGGTTGTGTCCTTCATAAAATTTCCAAAACCCGGAATCGAATTTTTCGTTATGCTGCTCGAAAATAAAATGAATAAAACCAAAAAGCAAACCTCAAATTCCAGGCAATTTGACCATAGACGTCCCTTTTTGCTAACATCAATGCATATAAATCGATAATGGAGCGAGTCATGATGCGAAGCGATGATCTCAAGGGGGTGATCCCTGCCATAGTCACCCCCTTTCATGATGACAGGGAACTGGACCGGGACGGTCTCAAGCGGCTCACCCGATTCCTGCTGGACAGTGGCGCCCATGGGATTATGACCACCGGGGGCAACGGTGAGTTTCCCCATCTCTCCAGGGAAGAGAAGCGGATCGTTACCGAGACAGTGGTCAATGAAACAAAGGGAAAGGTACCGGTGATTGCCGGCACCGCCGCCTGCAGCACCCGGGAAACCCTCCTCCTTTCAATGGACGCCAAGGAGGTGGGAGCCGATGCTGTGATTGTTACCCCTCCCTACTTTTACAGGCTTCCCGATGACTCTCTTTTTGAACACTACCGCCGGATTACAGAAGACCTGGGGTTGCCTGTTGTTCCCTATAACAATCCCCTCTACACAGGGCATAATCTCAATCCCGACCTCATTGATCGCATTGCCGGGTTGAAAGGGGTCATCGGTCTCAAACAGAGCAATGCCGATCTGGGGCAACTTGTTGAGTCCATTCGGAAAAGTGGAGAAAAAATCTCTATCTGTACAGGGATTGACAGCCAGTTCTACCCTTCACTCTGCGCCGGAGCAAAGGGCATCTTCTCCACTGCGGCCTGCGTGATCCCGGAGCCCATGGTCAGGATCTATGAACACTTTCAAGCCGGAAATGGCGAAGAGGCCTTTGCATTGCATACCAGGATTCAGGAATTGAATACCCTTTTTGAATACGACCCCGGTTATGTGGCCCCCTGCAAAGAGGCCTTAAGCCTTCTTGGGCTCCCCGGCGGACCCGTCAGAGACCCTTTGCCGAAGCTGAACGCTGAGGAACAGAAGGCTGTGCGGGGTGCATTGGAAAAACTCGATCTCCTTTAGAGGAGTGATGCGTTTTGGGATTGCAAGACGCTGTAAAATATTTATATTAAGACCCAGTTGGAGAACCGGAAGCGCTGGAGGCTGAATTTAATTTTACAGGAGGACTAGTAATGGCTGAGCCCGAAGAAATGTACCAGTGCCAGACCACCAATTGCGGCTATATCTATAATCCGGACAAGGGAGACCGCAAGGGAAAGATTTCCAAGGGCACAATGTTTGAAGACCTGCCGGAAGACTGGAAATGCCCCGTGTGTGGAGCCAGCACAAAGGCCTTCAAGCCCCTTGCAGGCCCCGGATCTGTCGCAGCAGGGTAGATAACCCTAACGGAGAAGTGAAAGATGTCTGAAAAACAATGGAAAAAAGTCCATGTATAAAAAGCGTTTCACAAACCTCTCGCGGGTTGCCCACAAGATGACCTCCTCCCTTGAGATTGGAGATATCCTGGAAATAATCAGGGATGAGGTGAAGGAGACCCTTC
>JAFDIX010000816.1 GCA_019307805.1 Deltaproteobacteria bacterium
CGGCACCGGGATGTTTGACCCCGGGAGCCAGGCAAATGGAAGTATCGGCCGGGCCTATCAGCTAATGGCGATTAACCTTGGTGGTGCTATTCCGGGCATAAACCGCATGAACAGCATTGGGAGCCCCTTCAATACAGGTGGTACATGCATTGCCGAGAATGCGGAGGGGCTGCCTCCGGGCTGGAAAGGCTTAAACGAAGAACATGGATTCAAAAAGTCAGAGAGCGTTGCCATGGTTATGAACACAAGCTACGGGATTCAGGGTGGCCAGTTTTCGCCCGGCGGCTATCGGGCCCTCCAGAAAAGTGGGCATGGAGGCATGGCCAGACGACTTGGGGTTAAGGGCAAGGCCGGCCCGCACAACTGGCTGGAATATCTCATGCCCGGTCTCTGGACTAACAGTGAAGGGTCCAAGACCTTTATAATGGCTCCTAGAATGGCCAAACACCTGTATGATTATGGCTTTAAGACAAAAGAGGCCATCTATGAATGGCTCTGGAAGAAAGGCCACATCCCTGTAAAAGAGTGGAAGAACTACTCGTGGCCTGATTTCTTCACGAATGGAGGCCTGGCAATAGAAGAAACGTCAGGGAAACGCTGGAGAGACCTGCCCGACGATTACATGGTGCCGGCCTTGGGAAGAGAACCTTTTGATAATTGCATCATTGTTGGTGGTGGGCCGGATGAGGTGTGCCTTCAACTCAGTGGACGCAGGAATTTTGGAGGCTCTTACCCCATCTATAGCATCGACGCTTGGAGGTAGGCGCGGAGCGCGGAGCGCAAAAGCGCTTGGTAAACGGTGAGCAGTAAACGGTGAACGGATAAACGAATAACAGTTTTATTGGTCCAATTGGTTTCATTTGTTCAATTTGTTCAAATGAAAATAAATAAGCCCATCAAACTAATTCAATAATTATTAGGCTATCCGTTCACTGTTTACCGTTTACTGCTTACCAGTCGAATCAATTTGGGCCTTCTGTAGTTGGCCGCTGTAATCGATGAACACGGACTTGATCTCCGTAAATTCTTCGATGGCTGTTGTTCCCGCTTCGCGGGTGCCGATTCCTGTGTTCTTGACGCCTCCAAAGGGGAGATGAACCTCGGCTCCAATCGTCGGGGCATTGATATAGGTGATCCCGCTCTCCAGTTCATCGATAGCCCGATATGCCATAGTAAGGTCTCGGGTATAGATGGAGGTGGAAAGGCCATATTCAATGTCGTTGGCAGTGCTGACAGCGTCTTTAAAATCATGGATCTTGATTACGGGGAGCACGGGACCGAAGATTTCTTCTTTCGTAATCCGCATGCCATGTTCCGCTTCAAACAGAGTCGGCTCAATAAAAAATCCATTATCATACGGCCCACCGGTGAGTTTGCGTCCCCCCAAAAGAAGCTTGGCTCCCTCTTCATGCCCAATCTCGATGTATCTTAAGACTTTTTCTTCCTGCTCCTTATGGGATAAAGGTCCCACGTCAATCGCCGGATCAACGGGATTCCCGATCTTAAGGGCTTTGGCTCTGGATATGAGCTTCTCTATGACTTGATCATAAACCTTTTCATGAACGATCAATCTGCCGGTCGCCGTGCACCTCTGTCCTGCTGTTCCGAAGGCTCCAAATAGAACTCCTTGGACAGCCAAATCGATGTCAGCGTCATGCATGATGATCTGTGGGTTCTTCCCCCCCAGCTCAAGTCCAACCCTTTTAAGTGAAGCGGAGGCTCTGGTATAGACATCCTTTCCAGCAGTGACACCACCGGTAAAAGAAACGACTCCAATCTTTGGGGATTCCACAATGGATTTTCCGACGGGATCCGCCGGGCCGGTCACCATGTTCAGAACACCGGCAGGAAGTCCTGCTTGCTCAAATACCTCCATCATGGCTGCACCGCACAAAGGGGTGAGGGTGGCGGGCTTGTAAAGGACAGTGTTACCGGAGATCAGCGCCGCACCCAGCTTCCACGAGGGGACGGCCATAGGGAAATTCCAGGGGGTTATGCAACCGACCACCCCAACAGGTTGGCGTATGGTCATGCAAAATTTTTGCGGAAGCTCTGACGTCGTGGTTTCACCCAACATACGCCTTCCTTCCCCGGAAATATATTCGAAAAAGTCGATGGCCTCCTGCACCTCCCCTTTGCCCTCCGCGATCACCTTTCCCATCTCCCGGGTCACCAGTTCTCCGAGCTCATCTTTTCTCTCCCGCAATATGCCTGCGGCCTTTAAGAGGATTTCACCGCGCTTCGGTGGAGGACATCTCTTCCAGTCCAACAAGGCCTTCTCTGCCTCAAGGACTGCATTGTGCACATCTTG
>JAFDIX010000817.1 GCA_019307805.1 Deltaproteobacteria bacterium
CATCTTATCCTGGGTGTCCTGGGAGCAGGTAAATAGATTCTCTTCCACATAGGTCACACCGGGGAGGCTCCGGGCATATTCGGCAACCCCGGGGACATCGACAATCCCCCCGATATTGGTACCGCAGTTCCAGACAAAGACGCCGATGCGGGGCTCTTCAGAAGCAACGTCTTTGTCTTCGGTGTATATCCTCTATTTCACCACCGTACCCCTGGCATCCGAGAGGTCTCCATTGGCATCACAGGCCGCAGCACTTGCCTCCATTACGGAGTATGGGATATCTTTCGGTTCCTGAAAAGCGCCGCACACATAGATCCCCTCACGGGATGTCTCAACAGGGCTGAAGTTTTTGGTTTGAACAAAGTGATCCTGATCTAATTCGATGTTCAGGCGTTCTGCCATTTCCACAAGGGATTTAGGGGTTTCCATACCCACCGATAGCACGACCATGTCAAATGTCTCGATTCGCAGCTCGCCCTTTTCGTCGGAATACTGGAGAATCAGATCGTGGGTTTCGGGGTCCTCGTCGATGGTGTGAATCCTGGAGCGAATGAATCTTACCCCTTGCTCGTCCCTGGCCCGGTTATAGTACCTCTCAAAATCCTTTCCATAGGTCCTCATATCCATAAAGAATATGGCCACCTCCAGATCTTGCTCTGCATGCTCTTTGGCAATTACGGCCTCTTTAATGGCATACATACAACAGACAGAGGAGCAATAAGAGTGGTCGCACTGGTTGATATCCCTGGAGCCTACGCATTGCAGAAAGGCGATCCTTTTGGGTTCATTCTTGTCCGACGGTCTTGATAAATGGCCTTGGAAAGGGCCTGTCGCACTGAGTATGCGCTCAAACTCCATGCTGGTGATCACATTCGAATAAGTAGCATGCTGATAGGTATCGAATTTGTTGGGGTCAAAGGTCTCAAATCCAGGGGCAAATATTAATGATCCTACGTCAATGGATACGGTTTCTTCCTGCTCCTCGTGTGTTTCAAAGGTAACGGCCTCGGCCTTACATGCCTTAACACACTCATAACATTCGCAACACCCACCGCAATTGAGACACCTGGCCGCCTCGGCCTGGGCCGTTTCGTCATCAACAAGAAGACTTACCTCTTTAAACCCTGAAAGCCTTTCTTCCACCGGCAGAGTGGGAATCTTCATCCGGTGCAGGGTGGGTTCGTCATCAGGAATTTCCAACCAGTTGGTCCCTATGGGGGGCTCTTCCTGCCATTCTGTGGGGAGCTTTTCCCCTTGCAGATACTTATCAATGTATTTAGCTGCCCGTTTTCCCGCATCAACCGCTTCAATTACCGTGGCAGGGCCTGTAATTACATCGCCGCCGGCAAAAATTCCCTCTATATTTGTTTGCAGGGTCTCTGGATTAACTGTCAGGAGATTCCACTTGGACACTTTCAGGTCCGGATTTTCCCCTATGAAGCCCAGGTCCGGTTCCTGTCCGATGGCCGGGATGATATGTTCCGCTTCAATAAAAAATTCGGATCCTTCAACCGGGACAGGTTTTCTCCTGCCCGTGGTATCGGGATCGGTGAGACGGGTGCGAATGCATTCAATGCCCGTGACCTTGCCATTCTCTTCGGAGATTTTCAGAGGCGCCACTAAGTAATGGATCTTTACCCCTTCATTTTGAGCCTCCTCGACCTCCTCGGGCTCTGCTAACATCTCTGTCAGGGATCGGCGATAAATAATGTGGGCCTCATCAGCTCCCAATCTGAGAGCGACCCGCGCGCCATCCAGGGCGGAATGGCCGCCCCCGATAATTATAACGCTTCCTTCTAACTTTTTCAGTTTCCCGAGATGAACGTCCCTCAGAAAGGAGGTGACATCATAAACACCTTCTGCCTCCTCGCCTTGAATCCGAAGTTTCAGACCCTTCCAGGCCCCGGCGCCCAAGAAGACAGCCTTGGCGCCATGTTCTTGAAGCTCCTCGATGGTGATATCTTTCCCGACTGCAGTATCGGTATGGATTTCGATGCCGTAACGTTTTAGATTTTCAACCTCTCTGTCGATTACAGACCGGGGCAGGCGGTGTTCGGGGATGCCGTATCGCATCATGCCACCGGTTTCAGGCATAGCCTCATACACAGTGACTTTGTAGCCTTCAAGCGCGAGAAAATACGCGGCGGATAGGCCTGCAGGCCCTGAGCCCACAATGGCCACCTTCTCATCCTTTGGTTCTATTTCCGGCACCGGGATTTCATTGAGGTCCGTATGATCGGCTGCTATCCTCTTAAGTTCCCGGATAGAAACGGCCTCATCCACTTCAAGACGTCGGCAGCTCCTTTCGC
>JAFDIX010000818.1 GCA_019307805.1 Deltaproteobacteria bacterium
TGCTATCGGATCGCAGACCAGCTCTCACGTTCGACAGACCTTAAAGACTATGAACTCCTCTTCAGCGAAAAGGAGTTCAAGAAAACAAGCATGAAATATTTTTCGGAGAAAAATCATGGGAAAACAATCTGAACTCCTTTTTGAAAAGGCACAAAAATACATCCCTGGCGGGGTAAACAGCCCGGTAAGGGCAGGGAAGTCGGTTGGCATGAACCCACTCTTTATTGCCGAGGCAACGGGCGCCCTGATCCGGGATGTGGACGAAAATGAGTATATAGACTATGTGGGTTCATGGGGGCCGATGATATTGGGCCATGCCCATCCAGAGGTAGTAGCAGCAGTTGAAAAAAGGATTGCAAAAGGGACAAGCTATGGCGCGCCAACAGAACTGGAAGTAACAATGGCAGAGACCATTGTTGGAATGGTGCCATCCATCGAGATGGTCCGAATGGTAAATTCCGGTACCGAGGCCACCATGAGCGCCATCCGTCTTGCCAGGGGATACACGGGCAGAATAAAACTTATCAAGTTCGATGGCTGTTATCACGGCCACGCCGACAGCCTCCTTGTATCAGCAGGCTCAGGGGTAGCCACACTCGGCATCCCCGGAAGTCCTGGAGTGCCGGACGACTTAGCCAAACATACCATTTCAATCCCCTTCAATGACATAGAAGCAGTGAATCAGGCCTTTGATAAATACGGCCCGGAGATTGCCTCTGTTATTGTTGAGCCGATCCCCGGCAACATGGGCGTGGTCATTCCTGATAAATCCTTCTTGAGGGAACTCATGAAAATCACAGTAAAGCACGGTGCCCTTCTCATATTTGATGAGGTAATCAGTGGATTCAGAGTCGCACCCGGCGGGGCACAGGAACTATACGGAATTCTGCCTGATCTCACCTGTCTTGGAAAGATCATAGGAGGCGGTCTGCCGGTCGGGGCGTACGGCGGCAAAAAAGAAATCATGATGTGTATGGCTCCTGAAGGGGAGATCTACCAGGCAGGCACCCTTTCAGGGAACCCTCTGGCAATGGCAGCCGGAATTGCCACACTCGAAATCCTCAAACAGGGGAATCTCTACACGGAACTTGAGCAAAAAAGTGATATCCTTTTTTCAGGGCTTGAAAACGCGGCACAAGATGCCGGTATCCGGGTAGTTATAAACCGTGTCGGATCAATGGGCACCCTCTTTTTTACGGCCAAACCGGTCTCGAACTTTGCCGATGCCAAGGAGAGTAACCAGGATTTCTTTAAAAAATATTACAGAGACATGCTTGAACAGGGCATATATTTGGCCCCATCCCCCTTTGAAGCCAGTTTCCTGTCCGCAGCCCACACAAACGAAATGATAGAAAAAACCATTCAGTCCGCCTCAAAGTCCTTCAGGGATATGCTGGAATAACTGCTTTTACCGGGCAAAAACCTGTTGACTTTGCCGGAAAACTTATGATAGGAACGACACGGGTTTTTTATTGAAATGGACAAAGACCTAAAGAAAACCATCAAGGACTTAGGGTATGTCAGTACAATCGGCATGACTATGGCCTTCTCCATCGCGTTAGGGGCCCTGATCGGCTACTACCTCGACCGGTGGTTAGGGACTAAACCCTGGTTATTTTTCCTCTTTTTTGGATTCGGCATCGCTGCTGCATTCAGAAATCTTTATATTTTGTACAAGAAGGCAAAAGATCTGTGACAGAAAGGGAAAAACTGCTAAGGCAAATCACAACGACTAACTGGATCTTTCTTTTGATCTTAGGTTCATTGAGCTCTGTATTTATGAATGCCACTTTTACCTTAGGCGTGATCCTGGGCGGTCTTATCATCATCGCCAATTTCAGTGTGCTTCAACACACCATCCGCTACGCTTTCTCTGATCAGGGGGCAATGGGGGGGAAAAAGATCTCTATCATCGCAAAATATTATTTTAGGCTTGCCATTATGGGCCTGATTATTTATATCCTTATCACCAACGGCTGGGTCAATCCCATAGGTTTGGCTGTCGGACTATCGATAGTGATATTCAGCATCCTTAATTTTGGAATCCGCACAGCCTGGAAAACATCATCACGGGAGGCAATATAAGTCATGGAGCACCCTATTTTCTTTATTGATGCAATCCTGTCGGCCATGGGGGTCGAGCATGCGGGGGCCTATTCGCATATAACCTACACATGGTTAGTTATGCTAATTCTTATTGCGAGCGCCTTTTTCCTTGCAAAAAAAGTCAAGCTCGTGCCTGAAAAGGGCCAAAACTTCTTTGAGGTCCTGATTGACGGTCTTGAGACCTTCATGGTGGAAATTTC
>JAFDIX010000819.1 GCA_019307805.1 Deltaproteobacteria bacterium
GCCGCTACTGACGGTAAAACTATGGCCGAGGCCTTGGAGGAAGCACGTGATTGTCTAGAAGAAGCCATTGCCGTTTCCATTGCTGACAACCTTGATTTTCCTTTCCCTTCATCTGTTCGCAAAGGACATCACTCTATTCCGCTGACAGCCCGAATGTCTGCCAAAGCAGCCCTCTATATTGCGGTACGTGAAACTGGCATAAGCAAGTCCGAACTGGCTCGCAGACTGGGTGTGGATGAAAAGGAAATACGCCGAATGCTCTCTCCCCGGCACCAAACCAAGCTGCCGCGAATAGAGCAGGCTCTTTCGGCTCTTGGCTATCAATTGTCGGTCTCATTGCTAAAGGCTGCTTAAAATCAGCATAAAAAATTATTTCCGGCATCTCATACAGGGGCCATTGAGGTATGAAAGGTTTCCTCAATGGCCCTTACCCTTTCCATCCTGTCCGGTTCAAAAAACATCCCGAACAAAGAATCCTCGCCGGGTTTTTTTTCACCGAGCAATTGCTGCTCAATGCGAAAAAGGGCCTCCACAGACTTGTCACAGACGGGGTACCCCCTGTCGTCTATCCTGATTTCTGAGTCAAAATAGACGGACGAAATATTGTTGATATCCACAATTTTCAGGTTTCCGGACGGTGTAATGAGAAGATTCCCTACACCGGCCAGGTCCGGAATAAAGCGGACCTCCTGGATCATCTTCTTCGTTTTTTCAATAAATGCCCGGATCCTGGATCGGACCATTTCGATCCATGGGGTGATTTCCAACCGGGAGAAATCATCCCCGACTCTCCCCAGGCGGGACCATAGGAAAACCAGATGATCTTCATCCAGGTTTTGCCACGGATCCAGAATTTCCCCTTCCACATATTCCTGTAGGCCGCAGAGCAGGATTTCATAGGTCCCGTTTCTCTGATAATCCACCAGAAACTCGTTGGAAAGGGCGAGATGTTCCGGGGCCAGATAGGCCTCGATGATCTTGACACGTCCCAGCTCTTCGTGAGCCTGTTGCAGAGAGTGGAATTTCGTCCTGAAGAGTCTCAACATTTTAAGGGGCTTTGCCCTGGGGAAATACTTCATCCCTTCAATGACAACCCCTTTGTTTTCTCTTGCCACGTCCCTTGGATCCAGGACTTCCATGATATGGGAGCGCAATCCGGCGCGATAATGCCTTCTGTAAATATAGGTGCCCGGGACCCTGATGAAATTGAGGCCATGGATGTCCTGGGGAGACAAGGTGGGTTTATCTCTGATATCTTCTGCCATAATAGAGATGCCCAATATACCAAATTTCTCTACATTCGGGTTGATTTTTTCCAAAGCATTTTCCCTCAACCAGAGAAGGGCGGATAGAGAAATCAGGCTGATCAGGGGTGCCGAAAGTAAAAGAGGGATTCGAGTATTTTTATTGAGTTTTAGGAAGGCGAGGGCTACAATGCCGTTCAAAATGGGCACAGTGCGAATACCAATTACACAGGGATTCATATTTGAATAAAGGAGAAGATGGAAGATGAAAATTGGATGGATCGGAACAGGTGTGATGGGCACCTCCATGGCCGGACATGTTCAGGCAGGGGGCAACGATCTGTTTGTCTTTAACCGGACCAAGAAAAAGGCCCAGCCGCTTCTCGACAAGGGCGCCCAGTGGTGTGATACCCCGGCCCAGGTAGCGGAAAATACAGATATGGTCTTTAGCATCGTCGGGTTTCCTGCGGACGTGGAAGGGGTTTATCTCGGTGATGAGGGAATACTCGCGGGGAACGGGTCCTGCAAAGTTGTGGTGGATATGACTACGAGCCAGCCCAGTTTGGCCCAAAGGATTGCACAGGAGGCTGAAAAAAAAGGTATTGCAAGCCTGGACGCACCTGTCTCCGGTGGGGATATTGGGGCAAAAGACGCTGCCCTGGCCATCATGGTGGGTGGGGAAAAGGCGACCTTCGACGAGGTCCTTCCCCTGTTTCAACTCATGGGAAAGAACATTGCGTATATGGGAGCGGCCGGTGCCGGACAGCATACCAAGATGTGCAACCAGGTCCTTATTGCCGGGACCATGATCGGCGTGTGCGAGTCCCTTCTCTATGCCGTGAAAGAGGGGCTCGATCCCCAGGAAGTGATCGACATCATCGGCAAAGGGGCCGCCGGCTCATGGTCCATTAACAATCTGGGACCGCGCATTGTGAAAGGGGACTTTGATCCTGGTTTTTTTGTCGAACACTTTATCAAAGACATGGGTATTGCCCTCCAGGAGTCCGCGGCCGTCGGCCTGTCGTTGCCAGGGCTGGCACTGGTTCACCAGCTGTATATGGC
>JAFDIX010000820.1:0-2770 GCA_019307805.1 Deltaproteobacteria bacterium
CGGGCCATGTTGTGCAGGAGAGTCCGCTGTTTATCGTCATCTTGCCAGCTTAATGCGTTTGCAGGACAATTCTCTACACATGAAAGGCATCCGTTGCATTTATCATTTACTATAAAATAGGACATTGGCTCTTATCTCCTGCCACCGCTATCCGGAAATAGCAATGGGAAGAGTACTGTACCTTATTCAACTTTGGGATTCAACTTTGGGCCTGGGATAAAGCCCGCTTCGTTCTACAATTTCCGGAACCATTTCTTCCCACTCTATGGCCATTATGTGAAAGCCCCTGACTCCTTCCACCTCTTTTAACCTTTGAATGGTCTCCACGCAGATATTTATCCCTTCCTTTGGTTGATCTTTTTTTGATACGCCGCTCATCCTCTTGATGATCTCTTCAGGCACGTCCATTCCCGGGACGCGGTTGTTCATATATTTTGCCATACCCGCTGATTTCATCGGGGTTACACCGGCCATGATGAAGGTCTGATCATGGAGTCCCCGGTCTCTTGCCTGTTTCATCCATAACTCAAATTTATCAATATTATATATGCATTGGGTTTGAATAAATTCAGCCCCTGCCGCAATCTTCTTGGCAAGACGCGGAATACGCACTTCAAATGGGTCTGCAAAGGGATTGGCAGCCGCGCCCACAAAGAGTTGAGGGGGGCGCTTGATGTCATCCCCTCCGAGAAACCTTCCTTCATCTCTCATATGCCTGACAGCACTGATCAATTGCATGGAATCAATATCATAAACATTTTGCGCCTCCGGGCAGTCCCCGAATTTCTGGTGATCCCCTGAAAGACAAAGCACATTATAGATATCGAAAGAAGCCGCGCCTAAAATGTCGCTCTGCAGGGCTATCCGGTTTCGATCCCTCACTACCATTTGCAGTACCGGCTCTATCCCCATCTGTTTCAAATGAATAACAGAGGCCAGGCTGCACAGCCTCGTCATGGCAGTCTGGTTGTCGGTTATATTGATGGCATCCACATGGTCTTTAATTATTGTCGCCTTTTCTTTAATGGCATTCGGGTCGCTTCCCCTGGGCGGGCCACATTCCGAGGTGACGGCTAAATGTCCGCCTGAAAGGATTCTTTCAAGTTTGCTTGGTGTCTTTATTTCCATTTTTTAGAACTTTGCGAGACGAGACCTGGAGATGAAACCATTATACAATCATTCAACTCTAAATTCACTGATTTATGCACCGTTCACAATGGTGAACTCCGTACCGTATCAAGGAGTCCGGGTAGATTAGCATATTCCGTTCAGCAGGGTGAACAATGGCGACAAAATATCAGGCTCCATCAGTAAAAAAGGCATTCCAAATATTGAAGCTCATCTCGGGGGCGAACCGTGGATTGGGGATCACCGAACTCGCAAATAGTCTCGAAATGAGCAAGGGCACTGTCCATGGCATAATCTCTGCCTTGGAGGATTCCGGGGCTATAATGAGGGCCCCCGTGACAAAAAAATATACCCTTGGTGTCACTCTCTTTGAATTAGGAAAACTGGCCTATTCTCAAATTGATCTGAAAGACCTGGCAAGACCGGTAATGGAGGATCTGATGGAGAGGACAGAAGAATCGGTCTATGTAGGCGTTATGAACGGGGACCATATAACCATATTGGATATAGTTGAATCCAGCCATGACCTCAAGATTACCTCTCCTAAAGGGACTGCCATTCCCCTCTTTGCAGGGGCCACGGGGAAAGTAGTTTTAGCATCCATGGAAAAGCCGCAGGCCCTCAATATCATAAGGAGAAACGGGCTCCCCAGGTTTACAGAGCATACGATCACAGATCCGGAGCGTTATCTTGAAGAGGTAGAATCTGTTAAGAAAAGGGGATACGCCACCGATTATGAGGAGTATATCTCCGGTGTGAGGGCCATCGCCTCCCCTATTAGGGGATGGAAACCCTTGATATCAGCGATTTGGGTTGTGGGGTTTAAGACGAGCCTCGACGACCATAAAATGGAGGACCTGATACCGGCGACAAGGGAGGCGGCAGAGGAAATCAGCCGCAGGATTGAAGAGCAAGGTGCGAATTAGCACCTATTTGTTCAAATCACATCATGTTTGCGTATGATTTATGCCACAGCCAGATTGAATATTTTAGGGGATTCTTTAAATTTTTAAAAGACCTACCAAGAAAATGATGGAGCGAAGCGACTTCCTCAAATATTCAATTTTCAATATTCAATAGTCAATTCCGGTTTCGCCGGCTTAGGGATCCAGACAGTGAAAAAGAAGAAATGAAGGGGGATCTTATCCATGGGTCTTAAAACCAAATCCAAGTGTCTTATCGCGTTAATCCTCTTAGGAGTCGTGGATGCAGTGATTCCCATCCCCATCCTTGTGGTAATACTTATTTGTGTGCTCTTCCAGAGACCGCCATGGTTCAAGAACCTTGTGCAGGAAATCTATGACAAGGAAAATTAGGTTATTTTCTTACTCATAATCTTGATGAACTCGTAAAAAGTCAGAAAGCACCCGTTATTGTCATTCCCGTGAAAACGGGAATCCAGGAAACTCAACCACTTGTGGACTCCCGCTTTCGCGGGAGTGACGGCCCTGGGGACTTTTTACGCACTTATCAATCTTAATCGTAACCATAATCGAACATCCCCAAAATAGAATGTAAAAGAGTTATTCCTTGACTTGGCCGGGTCTGGCTTCTATTCTCGACCCCATCAAGAAATCCCATCCGGGCGTGTTTGTTAATGATTTTGATGTGGAAGGAGAAAGTTATGAAAAATGTCATTGCG
>JAFDIX010000820.1:2788-5090 GCA_019307805.1 Deltaproteobacteria bacterium
CCTTGACTTGGCCGGGTCTGGCTTCTATTCTCGACCCCATCAAGAAATCCCATCCGGGCGTGTTTGTTAATGATTTTGATGTGGAAGGAGAAAGTTATGAAAAATGTCATTGCGTCGCTTTTCTTTTGTCTTTTTGTCGGGTTCGCTTCCTTAGCCTTGGCCGCCGAGCCGGTTATCATCGGGGTCTATTTCCCAATGACCGGCCCATCCGCCGTTTACGGGCAGATCGGTTATAAGGGGCTTCAATTGGCCCAGCAGGAGCGTCCTACCGTATTGGGCAGACCGGTCCAACTCGTTATGACCGATAACAAGTCTGACAAGGTGGAAAGCGCAAACGCCGTTTCTCGCCTGATCCAGAAGGAAAAGGCCGATGCGATAATCGGCGGTCTAACCTCTTCCAATACGCTCTCGGGTGGGCCAGTGGCCGAAAAGGCCAAGGTGCCCATGCTTTCCCCGTGGGCCACCAACCCGTTGGTTACCCAGAACAAGAAATACATCTTCCGTGCCTGCTTTATCGATCCTTTTCAGGGGTATGTGGGCGCCAAGTTTGCCCGCGAGGAGTTAAACGCCAAGACCGCTGCTGTCTTGATCGACATCACACAGGATTACTGCGTGGGTATCGCCAATTTTTTTATGAAGAACTTTAAGAAGATGGGCGGCGAGATTGTTTTCAAAATCTACTACAACACCGGTGATGTGGATTTCACCGCGCAGCTCGCCGGGATGATCGCCAAAAAGCCTGATGTGATTTACTGCCCAGGTTACTTTAAAGAGCTGGCTCTGATTGCTCGCCAGGCCCGGGAGCAGGGCCTGAAACAGCCGATACTATCGGGCGACGCGGCACAGGCCGACGAGCTGATCAAGATCGGCGGAGAGGCGGTGGAAGGGCTTTCCTTCACCACGCACTTTGACGAAGAGGGGGTTACGACCGACTCCGGCAAGAAATTCGTGGCAGCCTTTCGAAAGGCATACCCAGGCATTATCCCTGACTCGGTTTCCGCCCTCTCCTATGACACCTACAACATCTTATTAGACGCGATGGAACGTGCTGGCAGCACTGACAAGGAAAAGGTCACGGCTGAGTTGGCCAAGACCAAAAACTTCCCCGGCGCTACCGGCATTATGACCATGAAAAACCACGATATGATCAAGCCCGCTGTGATATTGACCGTGAAAAACGGTAAGTTCAAGTGGTTGGCCACCGTCAAGCCCTAAGCCGGATAAACTGGAACCAAATTGACTATTGACTATTGAATATTGACTATTTGCGGTATCGCTTCGCTCTGTCTTTTCTATTAAAATCGATAGAATTCCGTGGCATTGTTCATAAGAACGTAAAAGTAGTTTCAATTTTTCATTTATACCTTTGTCTTCCTTTGTCTGTGTGGGTCTGTGGCTAATTTCGTGTTGATTTTCATACAAAACATTTCAAATCGACCAGAGTGATAAATCCTGTAACCAGCTTGATTAACGTTTACAAAATGAACTATGGTGTTGGGAATGCAACCTTTGAACCCCTGCCCGCAATGCTTCGCAACGCGAGGCAGGCGGGTCTGAACCTTTGAACCCGTGAACGGTACGAATTATGTCTAAAGCAAATCCGCAATCCGCAATCCGCAATCCCAAATACGATAGGTGACCTTCCAGCTTTTCATACAACAATTGATAAACGGGATCAGTCTCGGCACCTTATATGGCCTGATAGCCATCGGCTATACCATGGTTTACGGTATCCTGCGGCTGATCAACTTCGCCCACGCCGACGTGATGATGATGTCGACCTATTTCGCTTTTTTCGGCATCTCCATGTTCGCTCTCCCCTGGTGGGTATCTGCCATTATTTCCATGGTCCTGACCGCCCTATTGGGTATCATGATAGACCAGGGCGCCTACCGTCCTTTGCGCCGGGCGCCGCGCATCAGCGCATTGATCACCGCCATCGGGGTCTCCTTCCTTCTGGAGAACCTTGGGCTGGTGATTTTCGGCAGCAGACCAAGGGCATTTTTCCGACCGGAGATATTCAGACCGGTTTGGCAATTCGGCGAAATCCACGTGCTCAGCCTTTCAGTCTATACCATCCTCATTACCGCGGTACTTTTGGTCTTTGTGTACATCATTATTTATCGCACCCGCATCGGTATGGCCATGAGAGCCATCTCGAGGGACATGCAGACCGTTCCTCTCATGGGGGTCGACCTTAACCGTGTTATCGCCTTTACCTTTGGCATGGGTTCGGCTCTGGCAGCTGCCGGGGGTATCTTGTGGGCCATGAAATACCCGCAAATCGAGCCCCTGATGGGTA
>JAFDIX010000821.1 GCA_019307805.1 Deltaproteobacteria bacterium
CGGGAGTACTATCAGGACCTCTTCACGGTGAGGGCCGCTTCACGTGAGCCTTCAAATGCCTATGTGGGTGTATTCTACCGAGGATACTATTACTATATCCCGGATGATGATGTGTTTACCAAGGAGGTCTTGACCTATGTCTCTGCCCTTTATGATCTCCAGTCTGCTGATATCCAGTCCGTGCAGCCTTTATTAACCATCCCGGTCAACAGATAATAGGGAGCCCATGGAATGTAAAGAGGTTGGTCCGGACTTGGCATTGAGATCCCGCTATCTATTTTCCAGGAGGTCAAAAATGGCTATTACATTTCGAACAATTTTTTTTCATCTCTGTTCCGCCATTGCTGTAGCGCTTGTTGCTTTGGCCGTGGTCGGCACGGCGGGCTGGGCGTCGGCCCAGGATAAGGATATGGCGTTCCGGCTGGAGGCGGCCCTTGATCAAGCCATGGCCGCTTCCGGGGCACCGGGAGCCATAGCGGGGGTCTGGAAAGGTGATTTTGCATGGACCAGTGCAAAGGGTCTGGCGGATGTGGGCGCGGGGGCCCCGATGAAGACGTCCTACGTCTGGAGAATTGGCAGCGTGACCAAAACATTCACCGCTACGGCGGTCCTGCGGCTGTGTGATAAAGGCATGTTGAGCTTGGAGGATCCACTCAGCCGGTTTCGGCCCGATTTTCCCAAGGCCGATAAAATCACCGTCCGCCAGCTTCTGCAACACACCTCGGGGATCTTCTCATGGGACGAAGATGACGACACCCGGGCGGCCATCGTGAAACACCCGGATAGGGAATGGACCATGGAGAAAATGATCCGGTTGGCGGCCGGCAAGCCCTTTTATTTCGAGCCCGGCTCTGCATATCACTACTCCAACGTCGGCTATTTTCTGTTGGCGCCGATCATCGAAAAAGTAACAGGCAAGGGGGTGGCCCAGGTCATACGTGAGGAGATCGCCGATCCCCTGAACCTGGGGCATACCTATATGCCGGCTGGGCCGCGGTACAAGGATGAGGTGATCCGAGGCTATATGGCCGAGGGTGATACATTGAAGGACACTACCGGTTTGCGATTCGCCGATGTGATAAACTATGAGCTGGCCCATACACCGGGCGGGATGGTCTCAACCCTGGCCGATTTGAAGGTATGGTTAAAGGCCCTGGCAACAGGCCGATTGCTGAGTGCCAGAATGCACAAGGAGCAGTTTCGCACAATTCCAAATCCCGGATCAAAGGGCGCCGGCTACGGTTTGGGGGTGTCGACTTACCACGGGTGGATCGGGCACAGCGGGGGGGTGGCCGGCTCCATGTGCAATGTGTACATGAACCCGAAAGAGGATACGGTTATCATCCACTATTTCAACAAGCTGGACCCAGTGAACCTAGAGCAGAACGCGGCAGATCTCAAGGCGCTGGGCGGCGTGTTATTGGAGATGATGCGAATCACCTGCCCGGGCACCCTATAGGACTCTTATCTAAAGTATAAGGAGGCAAAGCAATGGTGAGACGAATGCACAGATTCTTCCTGGCAGCCCTTTTTGTTTTAGGGATCCCTTCCCTGGCACATTCAAATCCCTACCAATCCTCCTTCACGGTAAAACAGGTCAAGGGAGTCCATGATCTGATGGACAGAATCATGGCCAAGGAACATGTTCCGGGTATGATCGCCGGTATCTGGGAAGGAAAGAAAAAATCCCTCATCATTGCAAAGGGAATGGCCGACCGGGACAGGGGGACACCCATCCAGGCGACTGACAGGTATCGCATCGCCAGTGTCACAAAGACCTTTACGGCAGCGGTGGTGCTCCAGTTGATCGACCAGGGGCGGATCCGTCTCGATGATCGTCTGGATCGTTTCTTCCCGGAAGTGCCCAACGCCGGCATCATCACCATTCGCCGACTGCTGAACATGACCGCAGGAATATTTGATTTTTTCTACCAGGATCCGGCCGTACAATGGGATTATCTTCACAAGCCCCTTAAGAAATGGGACCACGAAACTCTCTATAAAATATTAATATCTCATAAACCGGCCTATGCGCCCGGGGAGAAATGCGTTTACTCCAATGCCAATTATTTTCTGCTGGGCATGATCATTGAAAAGGTGACCGGCAATACGCTCGGGAAAGAGATTCATGACAGGGTCCTGAAGCCCCTGGGCATGGTCAATAGCTCTTTTCCTGAAACCCCCCAAATGCCCGGCAAGGTTACCCACGGGTACCGGGATACAAAAACCCCCGGAGAACTTGAAGATATCACCCGGGTGGATCCCTCTCTCGCATGGGCGGGCGGGGCCATGATATCCAA
>JAFDIX010000822.1 GCA_019307805.1 Deltaproteobacteria bacterium
CGTTTGGTATTGGCCTTTTCGGCCACGATCACAGAGGCCCCCGTATCAGCCGCATGGATGCCGGCCATGAGTCCTGCGATACCCCCACCGGCAACCAACACATCTGCCTGAACGGGATCTTTGTCAATATCAATCATTATTTTCTCCTCCGCTCCACAATGTTGATCATCTTATGACGATTGCCGTCCAGGAAGTAACGGAGATTTTTTTCCAGGATAGGCATGACCTGCTCAGGATAGATGTCACTCATACCGCCCAGCTTGGGAGTCATCATCACGTTCTTCATTCCCCAGAAAGGATGATTCTCCGGCAGGGGTTCCTCGCTATATACATCCAGACCGGCCCCGGCGATCTTTCCTGCCTTCAAGGCTTCTATCAGGGCATCCTCGTCAAGGACGCCGCCCCTTGCAAGATTGATCAGGTAAGCGCTCGGCTTCATCGCAGAGATAACCTTTTCATTGACGATCTTGTCGGTCTCGGGAGAATAGGGCACCAGGATGATGAGAAAATCCACCATGGCCGCCGCTTCCGGGAGTTGCTCACGCCGGAAAAATCGGTCAATGCCCTCCACCTCCCTCACGGTTGAGGAAATGCCGTATACCGTCATATTAAACGCCTTGCATTTCCGTGCAAGCTCCTCGGCGATAACACCGATCCCGAGTATTCCCACGGTCTTTTGGTAGAGCAGCGACTGGGGCCAGCGTTCCCACACCCTTTGATCCTGGTTTCGCAGCATCCGCGGATAGCCCCTCGCCAGGTTGAGCATGTGGAGAAAGGCCATCTCCGACATCTGGGGCCCATGAATGCCTCGGCCGGATGTGATGAGAACCTCTTTTTTGAGGGTCTTGAGGGCAACAAGGGTATCGGTTCCACTGATCAGGGACTGGATCCATTCCAGTTCAGAAGCATCCTTGATGAAATCATCCCCAAAGGCGTGTCCGATGGCAAAGAGGATATGAGTCTCCTTGATGATATCTGATGCTTCATTGGGATCGAGGGCCGAATGAAAGGTTACCTCGGGGAACTGGGGTTCCAGTCGGGCCCTGTATCTCTCAGCGAATGGATTGAGTATCAAAAGCTTTTTTTCCATCAGCCTCCTAGGCGTGTTTGCAGATCATGTTCAGGACGGCCTGCCGCCCCTCCTTCTTGACCGCATGCAGGGCCCTCTCCAGGGCCGGGGCCACCTGATCAGGAGATTCCACCCGCTCCCCGTATCCCCCGAAGGCCTCGCATATCTTCTCGTAGTCCCCTGCAGGCTTCAGCTCACTCAAGGGAAAGACCTCTTTCCTGACAGCCACGCCGTTCGGGTGGAGCCCCCGTGTGGCCCTTTTCACGGCAAAATAGGACTGATTGTTATAGATGATGATCAGGATAGGGAGATTATAAGACTTGGAAACAAAATGACAGGCACTGGGAACCCCGAACATGTAGGAGCCATCTCCTACCGTGGCGATGACCGTGCTCTCGGGGCGTCCCAGCTTGATCCCCAGGGCAGCCCCCATGCACCAGCCCAGGTAACCTGCGTGGGACATGCAAAAGTAGTTCCCCGGAAGACCTGCGGCCCTGTTCAATCCGGTCATAATGGCCTCTTCGACCACCACTGTATTATCATCCAGAATCCGGCCCACATTTTGGGAGATCCACTGATTATCCAGAGGCGTGTCATTGGCCGTCTCCAGGGCTGACTCCTGCCAGCCCCTGACCATGCCATCATGGGCCTGGTTCAATGCCGCCATCCTTGCATCTATGGTCGCCTGGTCTCTTTCAGGGTGGGCCTTTATGCTCCGGGCCAATTCGGAAAGCACTGCGGCCGGCTCCCCCTGAATGGTCACATCAGATGGAAAACTGCGCATGGGGTAGGCACTGTAAAGCGGGTCAATGCCTGCCTGGATGATCTTCGCTGAATCCTTGGGTTTCTTGAGATTGGGATGCCAGGGCACATCACAATCCACCACCAGGATGACGTCCGCCTTTTCAAAGAATGGGCCCGGCTCAAATCCCTGGTGGCAGGGATGGTCAGGGGGAAAACTCATATATTCCGGACAAAACGGGATGACCTCCATACCCCCTGTCTCGGCCAGGTCCACCAAAGCCCGGACAGCCTTGGGAGAGCGGCCCACTGATGAGGTAATGACAAGAGGGAATCGAGCCTTGATCAAAAGGTCGGCCGCGGCCTTTATTTTTTCCGGATCCGGATAAAAGGTGGGGATGTCCTGCCGGGGCCCGGATTGGAAAGCCATCTCCTCCATGGGTGCGGCCAGCACCTCACGGGGGAGCGTGAGGTAGACCGGCCCCCGGGG
>JAFDIX010000823.1 GCA_019307805.1 Deltaproteobacteria bacterium
CTCAAGAAGGGAGGGACCATCTATCTCTGGGGAAGCGGCCAGAGTGGGATATCCACATTCAAGCATATCAAAAATTTTCAGGAAGGCCTGGAGAAGGCCGGAGTCACACTCGACAAAAAGGCGGTGGAAAAGAGAGGATTCGGGACCGAGCCGCGTTTTGATAAGGCCGTTGACATTCGAACCAACTGGATGATGAAATCGCCCACTCTTTTCCTCTGTCTGGCACCCTTTTTGGTCACGGCGGCTATCTATTTGCTCTCTTTTCTCCTTAACCAATGACTTTTATTTCCCTATACTCTCTCCGAAAAAACGAGTTCTTATCAAGTTATATGCCTTCTAACATCCTCCCAGGAGATGGATGATCAGGTTATGATCAAAGCTTCCCGCGAGTTTCAGATCTTTGCCAAATCCATAGGTTCGATCTGTAACCTGGACTGCCATTATTGCTACTACCTGAAAAAGGAACACATCTATCCAAAGGGCGAATCGTTTCGAATGCCTGATGACATCCTGGAAGAGTACATTGTCCAGCACATCTCGACTTCCCCGGAACAAGTGATCCGCTTTTCCTGGCATGGAGGAGAACCTACCATCCTGGGATTGGACTACTTTCGTAAGATCGTAACGCTGCAGCGCAAACATCAGCCCCCTGACCGGCGCATCACGAACGGCATACAGACCAATGGAACACTCATTGATGAAAACTGGTGCCACTTTTTGGCATCAGAAGGGTTTTCCGTTGGGCTCAGCCTGGACGGGCCGCAGGAAATGCACGACCAATACCGGGTCACAAAGGACCAGAAACCTACCTACGAACAAACAATGCGTGGGTATAAACTCATGCAAAAGCACCAGATCTTATGTGAGATATTGTGTGTGGTAAATTCCAATAACGTACAGCATCCCGCCAGGGTATACCGGTTCTTCAAGCAGATCAAAGCCCAATACATGACTTTTCTTCCTATGGTCGAGCCGCAGCCAGACGCAGAAAACAGTGTAAGTCAAATCACTGTGCCTGCTGATGCGTGGGGTTTTTTTCTCTGTACTATTTTTGATGAGTGGAGAGACCAGGATATCGGCCGGATCAAAGTGCAGATATTCGAAGAGGCTGTCAGGACGGCCTTCGATCAGGAGCATTCGTTGTGTATCTTTCGGCCTACCTGCGGTGATGTTCCTGTCATCGAACACAACGGAGATTTCTTTTCATGCGACCACTTTGTTGACGCTGATCATAAGCTTGGGAATATCCGGAAGACTTCACTGGTCGAACTGCTTGAGAGTCCGGAACAGAGAACGTTCGGGCAGGCCAAACTGGAAACTCTGCCCCACTATTGCATAACTTGTGAGGTCAGAACCATGTGTAATGGAGGGTGCCCAAAGAATCGCTTCATCCAGACGCCGGATGGCGAAACAGGACTTAACTACCTTTGTGCGGGTTATAAACGGTTTTTTAACCACTGTCGTCCTTTTGTTGCAGAGGTGGGCGCCCAGTGGCGCCGGGAGGCCTCAAAGAAACAAACGCCATCTGAGAAAGCCTTAAGTGCGCAGGCAACTTCCAAACCGGGACGGAATGATCCATGCCCCTGCGGCAGTGGCCTGAAATACAAGAAATGCTGCTTGGGCAAGTGATAGGGCAACGGTCGTCAATGGGGCGATCAGACGTCAGGTTTTAAGCTTCTCTTTGAAGAAGGCGATCGTGCGCTCCCAGGCAAGTTTAGCCGCTTCCTCGTGATATCGGGAGCCTGTGTCGTTAAAAAAGGCATGCCCGGCGCCCTCATACATAAATATCTTGTAATCTATGGATGCTTTCTTCAGGGCCTCTTCGAATGCCCCGATGCCCGCATTGATCCGTTGGTCAAGACCGGCATAATGGAGAAGTAAAGAGGCTTTGATCTTTGGGATATCTTCAGATGCCGGTTGTCTCCCATAAAAAGGAACCGCTGCTGTCAAATCCGGAGAGTTAACGGCAACTTGGTTTGTTACTGCTCCCCCCCAACAGAATCCCGTACATCCCACCTTTCCTGTGGACTGAGGATGTGTCTTCAAATACTTTACCGCAGCAACATAATTTTTTGTTGTCGCCTCGCTGTCGAGCTTTCGCATGAGCGATCGCGCTTCATCGACATCTTCCGGCGTTCCCCCTAAAGGGGATAATGCATCTGGAGCAATAGCTAAATATCCTGCCAAAGCGACACGCCTTGCAACGTCTTCGGTATGGGGATTAAGACCTCTGTTTTCATGGATCACAATCACTCCGGGTAGTTTTTTGTCTCCTTTGGGTCGAGCCAAATGTGCGAGA
>JAFDIX010000005.1 GCA_019307805.1 Deltaproteobacteria bacterium
TTGTTTTTTGGGATTTGTTATTTGAAATTTCAATAAGGCAATGAATTTTCAACAAAGCAATTCCCTCTGGTGCAGGATTCGTTACTATGTCATTTCCCCCCTTACGGGGTGTTTTCAGCCGATTTTGAAACAGCTTTCGGGGACGTACACAAAACCGTCCATCAACCGCCGAGCAGTCCGGCCCACGGCCGCTTCCCTGATTGAAACCCCGTTTTCATTGTTTTCTATTTCAATGCCAATGGACATAATCCCACCCGGATGGCCAAGACGGAATTCCTTCCTCTCGAGCACGGAACCATCCAGCAGATCATAAAGGACAGTCCCTCTCATTTTGGCCGCACCGGCAGTACACATGGCTCCAACGACTGCATATAACTTATGCAGGGGCGTGTCACTTCACCCCTTCCATATGATTCGGGCCACCATATCGATCTCTTTTTTGCGAATCATGCGGCCCTTCACGGTTTCATAGTCCTGGGGTTCACTGACAAAGGCAATCTTGGGCATGTCTTTACTGGTCCTGGCAGCGTCTTCAGGGGTGAAGGCCATGCCCAGCATGACTGCTGCCCTGCCTCGAATGGCCTCAAGTTTCCCCCTTATTTGTTCACTGCGGTCAATCTCATGGATTTCTGTTCCCTGCAGCCCCAGATCCACGGCCCGCACAAATACGATGGGGTTTATTGCATCCACGATGGAGACCGGGATATCCCCCACTCCGGGTACAGATATTACATCAGTGGCTTTTCCTGTGGGAAAAAGCTTCCCGGTAATCTCCCCGCCGGGTTGGGAAAAGCGAAGGGTGATTTTTCCGCCTGTTCCCGGGACGCCGTCGATGGCATACTCCCCTTCGTCAAGGTAGCGGCCGTCTTTGATTGGAACGTCGGCAATGATCAATTTTCCAGAGTTTTCATGGAGGATTCGAACGCTGGTAACGGGCTCTACCGGGGTGACCATGCCCTCTTCAATGGCAAAACAGGCCACGGCAGAAGGGATGTTCCCGCAACTCTTGCCTTTGTAATCCACAGAGGGTTCATCGACCGAAACCAGGCCGAAGGTCCACCCTAAATCATAATCCGGGTCCTCTGAGGGGCTGATAATGGATAGGAGGCTGCTTGTGTAAGAGCCCCCCCCCATGCCGTCAATCTGCCGCCGGTTGGGGTCCGGTTTCCGGGGATTTTCCGGATCCGGGCTCCCATAGGCGGCAAGGATCACACGATCCCTTGCCAAAGGGTCCTCCGGGAGATCCTTTGCATGAAAAAAGAGGCCCTTGCTGGTGCCTCCTCGCATATATACCGCGGGAATTCTTTTCTGCATTCTCTGGGATTCTCCTTGATTATTTTTTGAAAAATAAATGACTTTAGTTCTAGCGTCCCTTTTGGGGATGTTTGAAACTCATCGCCTCTAAGCGGAGAGAAGATTATATTGTGTCGCGCTACAACTTGTCATTCCGGCCTTCGAGCCGGAATCCAGGGGAAAACTGAACCGCAGAAATTCTGGATGCCGGTCGAAGATCCCGTCTTCAGCGGGGATCAAGTCCGGCATGACGGTTAGAGCAATTCTGACTTGAACAATGGTTGCTTCTAATCAACCTATCAAAATTCCCTTGTCTTATAGAAGAGGGTTGTTCAGTGGGTGGTCTTCTGAACACCCCCCGGCACAAACCGAAAATGGCTTGTCTGGGCCAGCTCTTCCATGCCCTCGCTTTCTGTCACGAATTTCAGGGACAAAGTCACCGAGGACACTGCTTCCAGGAGGTCCGGAGCATTCTTCTTCGTCCTTTTGAATGACAGAAATATTCCCCATGCATCCGGCAGCATTGTCCCGGGCACAAAAGAAAAGCCATGGTTCCCGTTCTTGTCTGCTACGGACAGGGAAATGACCGTATTATCGCGGGTATTTTCATGAATTTCCACAAATTTTCTATTGTCCACGTAGAGGGTAAGCTCATTTTGGCCCTGGAAAATGCCCTGAAAGAGAAGTCGAAGCCGGGCCATATTCCTCCCCTCATTCTGAATCACGAAATCCCCATCCATGCCAAAATATTTAAATTTTTCGTGGCACGCCTGATAGGTTTTTTCCCCTATTGAGGGCGTCTCGACCTCTTCATTGTCCGGGTGCATTTGCTGGGTCATCTCATGGAACTGCATTTTCTTTAGAAAGCCGCAGAGGATGTCCCGGTCCTTTCCCATGGCATCAAAATACAGGGCTGCCAGGATATCGGCTTCCGATTCAAAATCAGGGTGGTAACCAAGGAGCCTGACCGGAGCGACCTGGGAAGGAAGTATTCCCGCCACGCCCAACACCTCAAACATGGGCCCGGCAAAGAGGCTCGCAACAGCCCCTGCAGCGACTGCAATCCCCTTGGACAGTTTTTCCATCTCGATATCCTTGGTTCGCTCGAGAAACTGTCGAAGGGCATGCCGCCGCTCGATATGGGCGACCGCCCGAATAAGCATGGCCTCTATTTCCTCATCATGTTCCAGGGATTCGAGGAATGCGGTAGTCACAACCACCTTGCCTGCTGGAATGGCATAGGCCCCTACGTGATCACTCTGGATGAGATCAAAGGAGTATTCATAGCCCATAAGGGGGAAGGGCCAGTTATTGAGCACGGTTCTTCCCATTTTATCCAACTGGATGTCCGCGTCGGTACCCACCAGAAAGGGTCCCAGCCCACCAAGGCGGGCCGACCATTCCCTGGCCAATGCTGTCTCCAGGGGGAAGTCAGGCACATAGAGGGTCTTGCTGAAACAAAAGGCACACTTCCGGTATCCCTCCTTTTCAGCGTCCTGGGGCTTCATGCGATGGGTATTTTCTGCAGATGGTAAATGATTCGAGGTAAAGAGATGGTACATTTTGCTTACCTTGTTCCCAAAAACATATAGATTGTTTTCACTTGTAAGGGGGGTAAGGAGAATCTCCCGGATTTTTTCAGGAGGGGTGTTCTTGATATGATTTTTCCGGAAGAAATAGGTTATTTTCCCATGGCCATGGATCGGATTATATAGATTCAACCATACCACCGAACCCTTAAATCCCATTTCCTCCACTTCGGCAACAATGGTTTCATCCTGAAAAAAAATCGGGCTTAAGGATTTATTGAATTGGTATTCAATGCCCTTATGCCTTCCAAAACCGAAATTGAATTTATTGAGAGGAGGAATAATTTGAATCTTTTGGCCTATGAGGTTCCTTGAAATGCGTTTTTCCAGCCCGGAATCAACGGGACTCTTTTTTTTCCAGAATGCGTCGCAAAGTGATGGCAACAGAAAAAAAACCATGACCAACATGCAAACAGGTATGATTTTGGTAAATACTTTCATTTTGATTTCCCAGTAAGAAAGTTTAAGGTTCCGAATCTTGAACAGCGGAATACATTGTAATTCCTAAAGATATGCACTGGTTATAACAAAATCAAGCGGCTGCCTTTCCCATGATTCCCCGCCATGAATGATTGTGCCCTCCGTCTTGAAACGACACCTTTTGATTTGCACAATAAAATCCCTTGACATATGATCCGGGCGAATTCCTTGTGATACAGGAGAACAGGTCTCATGACAAACGATACTCTCAAAAAGGAGATTCTCGAAAGAATTTCTAGCTACCCCCTGGTAGATCTCCTTCAGCTGAAGGTCTTATCTCTGACCGATGGATACTGTGAGGTGGCAGCCCCGCGAAGTGAAAAATTTGACGGTATCTATGATTCCTTTCATGGCGGCGTGCTCATGACCATTGCTGATATCACCGCCGGAATGGCTATTTTAACGAAAACAGGCCCTGATATGCAGATGGCCACAACGGACATGAATATCCGGTTTCTCGCCCCCTGTCTGACCGATGTGACTGTAGAGGCGAAGGTGATCAAATTCGGAAAGACCATGTGCCCGGTTACCGCTGATCTCTTTGACTCAGAACGGCAGCATGTGGCTGTGGCCCAGGTAAGCTACATGCTCCTCAAGTAGGTCCGTTACCCTACAAAAACCGCACCAGAGAGCCCTGTACTGCTGCAGATCCCCGCCTATTGGCGGGGCCACGGGCAGATTCACGGACAAAGGGAAAAATCGCATCGGGGGTATTATGATGCCGAAAGGAAAGCCTGAAAAAATATTTGATGAATGGCGTGATAGATATAATGCCTGGTTTACAACACCCATGGGCGCACTCATCAAACACTATGAAACAGAACTTGTAATGGCGATGTTGAGGCCTGCACCTGGGGAGCGGATTCTGGACGCAGGGTGCGGAACCGGGATTTTTACTCAAGACATATTTGTTCCCGGCACCCGTGTGGTCGGACTCGAATTGTCATTCCCCATGCTTCAAGGGGCAGTGGGGCGATTCCAGGGAAGACCATTTCAGGGTATTCAGGGTGATATAAACCGCCTCCCATTCTCGAACAATGCATTTGACAGGACGGTTTCCGTGACGGCCCTCGAGTTCATCGAGGATGCCGAAGGGGCGGTCCGGGAGCTGTTTCGCGTCACCCATCCGGGAGGGTCTGTTGTGATGGCTACCCTCAACAGTCTCAGCCCCTGGGCCGCACGCAGAAAAACGGCAGGAAAAAAAGGACATCCTTTGTTCAAGCAGGCCATTTTCAGGTCACCCCGGGAGATCAGGGCCCTGACACCTGTGAAAGGCACGCTAAAGACGGCCATATTTTTTAAAAAGGAAGACCCCCTTGATCTGGCCGGAGTGAATGAGGAAAAGGGACAATCAGCAGGCCTGGATACCGGTGCTTTTATCGTAGTGCGCTGGAGGAAACCTAACCGTTAACCTGACAACCTGAGTAGTTACTACTTTTTAACATACAGATCATGTCTCAAACAGAAACAGCATTATCAGGACAAAAACGACACGGCTTGAGGGCCTACAAATGGAAGGCCCTGGCCACGGTAGCCATGGGGACCATCATGGCCACCATGGACATGAGCATTGTCAACCTTTCCTTTCCCACCCTTACCAGGGTGTTCGGTGCCGATCTGGACACCGTGATGTGGACCACTCTGGCCTACATCCTGGTGAGCGTCAGCACCATACTCATTGTGGGAAGAATCGGCGATATGGTGGGGAGGAAGAGGGTCTATACCCTGGGGATATTCGTCTTTACACTGGGTGTGGTGGCATGTTCACTGTCCCAGAGCATAGGGCAGCTGATTTTTTTCAGGTCCCTTCAAGCCGTGGGTGCAGCCATGACTATCTCCTGCGGTACGGCCATTGTCACCGAGGCCTTTCCATCGGAGGAACTGGGAAGGGGCCTTGGGCTGATGGGGGTGGCGGTGTCCGCCGGTTTTATCAGTGGCCCTGTGATAGGGGGCCTTCTGCTGGACTGGATAGACTGGCGAGCCATATTTTACATGCGCGCACCCGTGGGTTTGGTGACGGTGATCATGGCCCATGTCCTGCTTCAGGAAGAAAAAAGGGGTGACAGCAGGATCCGACTGGATCTCCGGGGGGCGATTCTCTCATCCGTCGGCCTCTTCAGCCTCATCTTCGGGCTTAGTCAGCTCAAGAGGATGGGGACTGATTCTCCGGCGGTTTGGCTTATGGTCGGAACGGGGCTCATTCTCCTTGTGCTGTTTGTTGTGCTGGAACGGCGGGCTGAGGACCCCATTGTGGACCTCTCCCTTTTCGAGAACCGGGTCTTTTGTGGGGCGACCGGAAGCCTTTTCTTTCTATTTGTTTCGGCACCGGCTTTTATCCTGATTATGCCATTTTATCTGATCGAGGGGATGGAATTTTCTCCGTCTACTGCGGGGCTTTTTCTCACCGTCAATTCGGCGGCCACCATGTTAACGGGCCCCATCAGCGGTTGGCTCTCGGACCGCTATGGGCCGGTCTGGTTTTCCAGTCTCGGGGCGGGTCTCACTGCTGCGGGTTTTTGCTTCATGCTCGGTTTTGATCTCCAGACCCCGGTGACTACCATCATTGGTGTGCTGCTCATTCTGGGGATGGGTATCGGAACTTTTCAGGCGCCCAACAACAGTACCCTCATGGGGTCTGTGGACAGAAAACGCCTCGGTTCGGCTTCCGCCCTTATCGCCACTGTGCGTCAGGTGGGGCTTTCCCTGGGAATGGCTCTGGTCGGGACAATGTTTACTGCAAGGAGGGCCGCACACCAGATCCAGTTCAGCAATCAGGGGATGGAGGCAGGGCAGGCCGGGAGATTCTCCATACCCCCTGCGTTTCACGATGTTCTCCTCATCTCGGTGATACTGGGATTCCTGGCGGTCCTTTTTTCCCTTGCCTCGGGAAAAGGGAAGGGTGGGGATGAATGAGTAGATTAGAGGTAACTATTCAGGTTTACGGTTCAAGGTTAGGGAGCGATGACGAGTGAACGGGGAACGGGCAAAAAAGTGAAGAACAAAGCAAAAAGGCAGAGTCCACCGGACTCTGCCTTTTTGCTTTTGCAGCTTTAGAAGGGTTAACAGCTCTACGGAACCATCACTAAAGGTTGGGTTGTAAGTTAACTATCCAACGGGACTAAATCGGAAGCTTCCCATAATGCCGTTTCTTTCCCGGTGCAAACCTCTTCATTTTCGTTTAGGAGCTGCCCGGTGAAAAGATGCACGCGCACCCGAGAAGCTTGTATGCCTTTCCAGTCATCCAAGCCAATCCTTGCAGCAAATCTGAGTCTGGCCCTGGGCATCGGATTGAGGTTGAATTGTCTGTCCATTGGTGCACTTCTCTCCACATTTGATAAAATTTACGATAATATTGCATATATTATTTTCATTGTCAAGCATTTTTATTTAAATTAGATATAAATTATACACTTTTATAGGAAAAAGTGTCTAAAGGAAGCCCAATGATAATATTTTTTACTAAAGGATGGGAAAAATAATTCTCTGAAGAGGGGCGTATATGCCCTGTAAACTTGCAAAGGGATCTTTAATCCTTAGGTTCAGGGCACCTCAGACATTCTACCCAATACCATAATATAATCACTACCAGGTTCGGCCCCAGGGGCTGGGGGGAAACGGAAAGCCAATGGAAAAGGACTGCATCTTTTGTCAGATTATTGAAGGGACAAAGCCAGCCAGCTTCGTGTTTGAGGGGGACCGGGTGGTTGCTTTTAAGGACGCAAATCCGAGTGCGCCGGTCCACATCCTTCTGGTTCCAAAGAAACATATTCGAAGCATCAATGACCTCACTGAAGGGGACCAACCCCTCATGGCGGAACTCTTTATGCTGGCCAAAAAAATCGCACAGGAACAGGGCATTGCCCAATCCGGTTATAAACTGGTCATTAATGTAGAGCGGGGGGGAGGCCAGTACGTCTTTCATCTGCACCTGCACCTGGTCGGTGGTTGGTGAGCTTGCAAAAACAGCATAATCGTATTAGAATTATTGCCCACGAAGCCCAGGCAGGCTGAGTGTTCATAGTATTTTCGATATCGACATTGAAGGGATTCACTGTATACCCGATCTGCCCAAAGAGGTCAGACATTTAAACCACAATTCAAAGAAAAGCCCAGGAGGGGAATCATGAAAAAGGCGATCAAATGGGGAGCGATTATTGTGGGGGGGCTTGTGGTAATCATCATCCTTATCCTTCTTCTTGCACCCGCTTTCATTGATATCAACAAATACAAACCTGAAATAGAGAAACTGGTGGCTGAGAACACCGGATGTACGCTCACATTGGGGGGAGATCTGGATCTCTCCCTCTTCCCCTGGGCAGGGATTTCCATATCCGATGTTCGCATGGGGAACCCCAAGGGCTTCAAGGAAAAAGATTTGGTAACTATCAAGAACTTTGAAGTCCGCGTGAAGTTTCTGCCTCTCCTGTCTAAGGAAGTTCAAATCAAACGCTTTATCCTGGAAGAGGCCCGCATTGTTATGGTGAAAAACAAGGACGGCCGCCTCAACCTGCAGTCCATTGGAAAGGCAACGGAAGAAAAGCAAAAGGAGAAAAAGGAGGCGCCGGCACCAAAAACGGCGGGCTCGGGCCTTCCCATAAAGTCGCTCACCGTGGGAAACCTGGCCATCACCAAGAGTTCCATTCTTTTTATCGACCATACCACCGGAGGAAAGCAGGAGGTCTCTGACCTGACACTCAAACTCAAGGACGTGTCCCTGGATCGTCCTTTTAAACTGTCCTTTTCGGCCAACCTGGATGGAAAACCCCTGTCCGCTGAAGGCACGGTTGGACCCATCGGAAAGGAGCCGGGCAAGGGGACCATGTCCCTGGACATCGCAGTCAAGGTCCTGAATGAACTGGAAATGAACATCAAGGGTACGGTGGTGGACCCTGCGGTTTCACCCAAGTTTGATATTGCCATTGACATTTCGCCCTTCTCTCCACGAAAGCTGGTGGAGGCCCTGGGGCAACCCTTTCCCGTTAAGACGACAGACCCTGAGGCACTCAGTAAGCTGGCCCTCAAGGCGAGCATAAAAGGGGACCCCAACAATGTCACCATCTCGGGCGGCGTCCTGGATCTGGATCAGTCAAGGTTGAATTTTTCCCTGAAGGCCAAGGAATTTAACAAGCCTAATATCGCCTTTGATATGGCCCTGAACGAAATAGACCTGGATCGGTATCTACCGCCGGCAGGGGAAGAAAAGGCCCCTCAGGAAAAGAAAGAGGGCCCGGCAGTAAAGACGAAAACGGATTACCGGCCCCTCAGAAAACTTGTTGTGGACGGCACCATCAAGGTGGCCAAATTGAAGGCAAAGGGTGCCACGGTCCAGGACATCCTTGTCAAGGTGCGGGGGAAAGGGGGATTGTTCCATCTGGACCCCCTCAGCCTCAAACTCTACCAGGGAGACGTCAATGCCAAGGGGTCCTTTGATGCACGGCAGGATACCCCAAAGAGTCAAATGAATCTCAATGCCAAGGGTATCCAGGTGGGGCCCCTCCTGAAAGACGTCATGAAAAAAGAATTTCTGGAAGGCACCACAAAGGCGGATGTGTCGGTGACCATGTCCGGGGATGAGCCCGACAGGATCAAACGCACCCTGAACGGCAAGGGGGATATTTTGTTTACAGACGGTGCCCTTGTGGGCATCGACCTGGCTGGAATGGTACGGAATGTAAAAACTACTTTTACCGGCGGCGAAAAACCCCAGGAAAAACCCAAGACCGATTTTTCGGAAATGCACGCCCCCTTCACCATCACCAATGGTGTGGTCCACACCCCGAAGACCAGCATGCAGTCACCGCTCCTCCGATTGCTTGCCGCAGGCAAGGCGGATCTGGTTCAGGAGACCCTGGACTTCCGTGTTGAGCCCAAATTTGTCGGCACGATCAAGGGGCAGGGGGACAGCAAGGACCGATCCGGGGTCACGGTCCCGGTACTGGTGACCGGGACCTTCTCTTCACCCAAGTTCCGCCCGGACCTGAAAGGGCTCTTACAGGATAGTCTCAAGAAAGGAATGGAGGATCCTTCTGAGCTGCAAAAGATGATCCCCGGCCAGAGTACAGATCAGGGTACCGGACAGACAGAAGGCTCCGGCTCTATTGAGGACAGGGCCAAAAGCCTGATGAAGAGCCTGCCCTTTGGCAAATAAGCGGCCTGGGGCTCGCCATAACCATTACCGTTCAAATTTCTGCTAAGAGTGTTGGAGGGATGAAATGGAAGAGGAAATCCAGGCCCTTGAGACGGTGCTGAATACTATTATCGACTTTTTCGTGAATTACAGCTTTCAGGTTGCCGGCGCCATTCTTATCCTCATTATAGGCCTGATCGTGGCCAGGTACGCGGCATCTGTCGTTTTGAAGCTTCTGGAGCGGAAAGATCTTGATGTTACCCTGTCCAAGTTCATCGCCGGCACCATAAAGGGAGCCATCCTGGTCTTCGTGATCATCGTCGCCCTGGGCAAGTTCGGCATCACGGTCGCCCCGCTGATAGCGGCGGTCACGGCCCTGGCCTTTGGTGCAAGCTTCGCCATTCAAGGGCCACTATCCAACTATGGCGCAGGCATTTCCATCATTCTTTCACGCCCATTTGTTGTGGGGGACACCATCCGGGTGAAAGGTGTCAGCGGTGTTGTGGAGGAGGTGAAGCTGGCCACCACCATATTGACCGATGAGGATGGGGTGAGAATCACCATTCCCAACAAGCATATTGTGGGGGAGATCATCCACAACTCGGCTGATTGGAAGATCGTCGAGGAAATTGTCGGGATTGGCTACGGGAGCGATCCTGAGAAAGCGGTAGATATCATCGAAAAGATCCTGGGGCGATTTGATGATATCTCAAAGGACCCTGCCCCGCTCATCGGAATCCAGGAGTTCGCGGATTCCTCCATCAACATCGGCCTGCGTTTTCTGGTCCCCACCAAGCAGTATTTTCAGACCCTGTACAATGTGAATATCGCGATCTTTAAGGAATTCAAGGAGAACAATATCGAGATCCCCTTTCCCCAGCGGGATGTTCACATTATTTCAGGATCAGGAGAGCCTTTGCAGACAACTTCATAGGCGTCACGATCTGATTCTTGGGCATGGAACCAAGGAAAAAGAGGGCAAATTTCAAGCGCCCGGTCTAATCCTAACCTGGCGCGATGACCGCGCTTCATACCTCTGTTCAATAATCAGCGCCGGTTTGAGAAGCAATGAGACGACAAAGAGACCGAGCGCCAGGATCCCGAGGGTTATACTGATTTCTACCCAGCTTGGGGCGTAATCGACAATTTCTCCCATGGGTGAAGGAACCAGACCCGGCACGATCAATCCGATACCTTTTTCCACCCAGATCCCCAAAAAGAGCAAAACGCACGCCGGAACCAATACTTTGGGGTTGTTTTTGCCCGGATTAAAGGCCAGCGTCAAAGTGCCTAAAAGGTTCATGGCGATCGCCGTCCAGATCCATGGGACCAGTGCCGCATGTCCCTGGAGACCGAAATAGAGGTAGATGGCCGGTAGGCTGTGATGGGTGGGAAGATAGAACTCTTTGAAAATCTCAGAGAAGAGCATGATCAGATTAATGATTGCGGAAACGACAGAGATTCGGCGAATTTTGTTAAAAATCTGATCCTCAATTTTGAATGATGTGGTGGATTGAATGATGACCAACAGGATCATGATCAGCGCCGGGCCGGCGGCAAAGGCGGATGCCAGAAACCTGGGTCCCATCAAGGGATTGTTCCAGAAAGGCCTGGCAGGGAGTCCCTGATACAAAAAGGCTGTGACCAGGTGGATTCCAAAGGCCCAGAATATGGAGAGAAAAACAAAGGGAAGATATTTTTTTTCATCGGGTTTGCGATTGTGATAATGACAAAAGAGGATATAGGCCGGAACCATCAGGTTCAAGACCAGATAGCCATTGAGAACGAGCACATCCCAGGTCAGCAGCGATGTCGGCCAGTTGAAAAGCCCGATCACCGGAATCATATGCCAGGCCTTCCAGGGGGCACCGAGATCCACAAAAACGAACATCAGGCACATGACCAGAGCACCAATGGCAACGACCTCGCCTATGATCACCACCTTGTGCAGGTCTTTGTCCTTGAAGATAAAGGAGGGCAAAATGATCATCACGGCCGCTGCGGCAACACCCACCAGGAACGTGAAATTGGCGATATAGAATCCCCAACTCACAATATCGGACATGTTGGTGGCTGCCATGCCTACTTTGAGTTGAATAAAATAGGCATACACACCGAGCACCATCAGTGCAGCCAAACAACACAGGTATAACTGATAGATTATCCCGCCCGCCAGGCTCCACGAGACGACATCCCTGACAAAAGGAATCAGTTCTTTTACAAGTTTTCTCATAATCTCTTCCTGCCGGGTTTAGTCGATAAAATACCAAAACTTCGCATCGGTCCCCAGATTCTCCTTGAACCTGAAGACCTTCTTGTTTTTCAGGACAAATCTGATTTCACTCTTGGGGTCCAGAAGGTTTCCAAACACCCTGGCCCCGGTGGGGCAGGCATCGACACAGGCGGGAAGCCGGCCCTCCCGGGTTCTCTGCACACAAAAAGTGCATTTTTCCATCTGTCCCCTCTTCCGCATCCGGTTGCCGAGATAGTGCTGCTTTTTGGTCATTTCTCCCCGGGGAACATAGGGGTCGTTCCAGTTGAACCGACGGCCGTAATAGGGGCACGCGGCAATACAATACCGGCAGCCGATGCACCAATCATAGTCCACGACGACGATCCCATCCGGCTCTTTCCAGGTGGCCTTTGTGGGGCAGGCTTTGACACAGGGCGCGTTTTCGCAATGAAAGCACTGCACACCCATATAGAAATGATCCTCAACCGGCACTTCATGAAAGTATTTCCCGTCCCCTACTTCCGGGCTCATTTCACCGTGCTCCATTTCAAAGATACGAATATACTGGGTGTTTGACTTCCTATCGAGGTTGTTCTCCTTTACACACGCGGCCACGCATTCCATATAGCCTTCACATCGGGTGACGTTAAAGGCATAGCCATAGAGGACCCCTTCGATGGGCGCCCTGGAGCTCATTTTGATATCCACATCTCTTTTCATTTTAGCGAGTCGCTCAAGGCGCAGAATCGTTTCGTCCTTTTCATCCCGGGTCATGAGGCGGTAATTTTTCTTGAAGTATTCCTGCCACTGCAGTGAAAACTTTTCAAATGAAAACTCCTCGCCGGCACCAAACGCATTGGTGCCGCATCCGGTGAACATCGAGGCACCGCCCACCGCTGCCACCTTTGCGGCCCCCTTGAGGAATTCCCGTCGACCGTACTGCTTGCCCTGGGGATGGCTGCTTTCTTTTTGCTTCCGGCAATGGTTGTTTTTCCGGGGATCCATGCTATTTTCCTATTTACTTAAAAGGTGGCGAGTAGGTTTTAGGCCACCGTTTTTCAAAAAGCGGTGAGTGAGGGTCGTGACAGGACGTACAGTTTTTGACGACCCGCTTTCCGGCCCAGTAGGAGATGCGCTTGCCGTGTGCCCCGCCCACCCAATCTTTTTTCTGTCTGAAATGGCATTGGCCGCACAGCTCGTAGCTGTGATCCATGTCCACTTTCACACCCCTTTCGGTCTCCAGGAAATCACGCTCATCCTTTTTATGACATGTGAGACAGGATAGGGGCTTCACCTGCCCGCCGTGGTCCAGGCGAATATCACCGTGGGCCATTTCAGTGGCCCCTTCAATCTTGACGTCTTTATTATTATGACATTGGCTGCACCTAAAGCGCTCCATCTTGTCTTTGCGGGTCTCTGTCCAGAAGAGCCCCCCCTGGTATTTAACATTTACCGGAACGGCATTATCCGGGAGCAACACAGGGGCATCGACTATTTTTTCATCATTGAATGGGCCAGTCGCATTTTTATAGGTTTGAACGACACCTCCCTGCCCCGAAAAGGCGTGCCACCCAGGGAAGACAAGGACCAATGCAGACAATATCCCAAAGAGGCAAATTCTAAGCTTTGACGTCTTCATGTTTTCTCCGATGCCATCAAGAGCCGGATTTTCGTTGAAACGGCTCCCCGTATAAATCAGGCACATGACATTGCCTGCAATTCCCCCGGGAGGGATGCTCGGTTCGAATGGATGTCACAGTGCCCGGGCCCACATGGCACGCAATGCAATTGCCTCTCATCTGAAGATCATGAGGGATGGGAGGCGGGCCCCCGGGCAGGTACGAGCGGCCCAAACGGGGCGGAGGGACGCTCATCCAGTTGCTTTCAACAAACAGTTTGTCCTTGGACATGGGGACGTGGCATTGTCTGCAGGAAGTGTTTTCCGGATGGGGTGTTATGGGCGTATGCCTTTTTAGTTCTTCCGTCCAACCACCTTTGGCATGGCAAACAAGACATTCTATTCCGGCCTTCTTTTCGGCTTCAAGCCTGTGCGGAATATAGGGCGGAGATCCGATATATTGCCTCAGAGAATAGTACCCGCTGAGAGTCCGTTCGGTGGAGATGCCTTTCAGGTATTCTTTGGAAATGAGATCATAGCTTTCGAATATGGTTCTCCCCTTCTCATCAAAATCAAGACTCTGGGTTTGCACCACCGCCCTCCCCATATCCTCGGGCTCAGAGGAGAGGGCCGAAAACACAACAAATGGTAATGCCACGATGCAGACCCCGGCAAAAATGAGAAAAATCTTGCCCACCTTCTGATCCGCTTTTTGCTTTGGCTTTTCCATTACACTCTCTCCAGTTTTACAGCGCATTTTTTATAATCAGGCTGTTTGGATATTGGACAAAATGCATCCAGAGTGACCTCATTGATCAAATGGCTTTCATCGAAGAAGGGTACGAAGAGCATTCCCCTGGGCGGGAGTCCCCGACCGTTGATATTGGCCTTCATCACCACAGAGCCCCTGCGGGAAGAGACTTTGACCTTGCTCCCACCGGTGATGCCCAATGCGGCTGCATCATCGGGATTGATCTCAACATAGGCTTCCGGAACCGCTTTGTGCAAAATCGGAACCCGTCGGGTCATGGAGCCGGTATGCCAGTGTTCAAGGACCCGGCCGGTATTGAGCCAAAAGGGGTATTCATTGTCAGGGGATTCCGCGGGCGGTTCATAGGGCCTCAGCCATATCCAGGCTCTGTCATCAGGCTTTCCGTAAAAGTGGAAGCCCTTTTTGTTGGCGGCCGGATCGTATTTGGGGTTGTATCGCCATTTTGTTTCCATTCCGTCGACATAGGGCCATTGAACTCCCGACCGCGCCTTGAGCTCCTTGTAGGGGGCCATCCGGTGCTTTGGATTGTCGTGAAACCGGCCATATTCGTTCCAGATATCTTCAATGTAGGTTTCCCGGCTCCATGGAAATTGATTTTTGAATCCCAGTCTTCTGGCCACTTCAATGAGTTGCCAGGTATTACACATGGCTTCCCCGGGCGGGGGCACCATCTGCTCCCAATGCTGTGTCCGTCTTTCCGAATTCCCGAAAAAACCTTCCCGTTCTATCCACATGGCCGAGGGAAGCACCACATCGGCAATATCGTAGGTGGGTGTGGGATATATCTCGGATACCACGATAAACCGCCCTTGCTTTAAGGCGCCATCTCGATACCTTCTTAAATTGGGCATGGTAACCATGGGGTTGGTCACCTGAATCCACATAAACCGGATATCACCCCGGTCCAGGGCCCGGAACATTTCGACAGTATGATAGGTGGGCTTGGGATCGATGTTTTCCACCGGCACCTGCCAGATTTTTGCCGCCAGCTTACGGGCCTTTTCCTTCATGACCACGCCATGGGGAAGCTTATGGGTCAGGGTGCCCACTTCACGCACCGTGCCGCAGGCGCTCGGCTGACCGGTCAGGGAGAATGGGCTGTTGCCGGGGCTGGATATTTTTCCAGTCAGGAGATGAATATTGTAAACCAGGTTGTTGATCCAGGTTCCGCGGGTGTGCTGATTCATCCCCATGGTCCATAGCGACATTACCTTCTTGTCCGGATTACCGTAAAGGGCGGCCATATATCTGATGTCCATGGCGGAAACTCCGGATATCTTCTGGACCTTCTCTGGCGTGTAATCCTCCAGGAATTCCTTATACTGCGCGAATGTGACGGGTTCGGCTTTATCTTTGAACTTGAAATGGTCCTGGGTGCCATAGCCGATGTTGGTTTTTCCCTTATAAAAGGATACATGGTCGTTTACAAAACTCCAGTTCACCCACCCGTTGCGGATAATTTCGTAGCAGATGGCATTGGCCACGGCCAGGTCTGTCTGGGGTCTGAAGAGGATCGATTTGTCAGCGGCTTGGCTGCTTCGGGTGGTGCGGGTAGCAAAATCGATGATCTTAACATGGCCCTTGGCCTGGCGATTGGCGAGCATTCTTGAGAAAAGGACAGGATGCATTTCGGCCATATTATTGCCCCAGGTGATGAAGACGTCGGCATGATCGAAATCGTCGTAGCAGCCCATGGGCTCGTCCAGACCGAAACTGGTCAAAAACCCGGTCACCGCGCTGGCCATGCAGAGACGGGCATTCGCTTCCACATTATTGGTGCCGACACAGCCCTTGAACAGTTTGGAGGCAACATAACCGTCAGGGATGGTCCATTGGCCGGACCCGTATATGGAGACGGCGTCCTTTCCATGTTCTTTGATCGTCTCCTTCATCTTGTCGGCCACCAGATCAAGGGCCTCTTTCAGAGGAACCTCCACCAGCTTGCCCTCTTTTCGGACCAATGCCTTTCTTATTCTGTCCTTGCCGTAGAGAATCTGAACGGAGTGATAGCCTTTTACACAGCACAACCCCTTGTTGACCGAGCAGTTGGGATCACCCTTGACGGCCACGGCCCGATCACCGGAAACGCCGATGAGCAGTCCGCACCCCGTACCACAAAAGCGACAGGGCGCCTTTTTCCAATCAATGCTCCCCGGGGGAGCCTCCATTTTTTTCCAGGCGCCAAAACTGATTCCCGGGAACATGGTTGCTGCGGCAGCCACGGCACTGTTCAAGGCCATGGATTTAATGAATGCTCTTCTCGTAATATCCATTTGCCACTCCTTCTGTGTCTCTTTTTTACTCATCCGTATGGCCAAATGTCATGCCAAGAGACTCTAGGGTTTTTAGATTCTTGAGCTTTTCCTGTAGTTCCTTTTCTGATTTATCATCCGGTGTGTCGGTCACAAGGATTACAAGTTCTTCATTTTCCGCTACCGTCGCCTCACAATGGTCGAGGGCTGCAAGATCCTTGAGCAGCAGCTCTTTTGCCCCTTGGACCGGATACGCCAGATAGCTGAAAACAGGCATGGATTTCCCTCTATGAAAACAGGTCCATTTGGCCTGAAATCCGGCCAACGTTGGTGAATCGTATAAAATGATTAAGGGCAATAGGTCTGTGGAAAGGCGTATATTCGTTTTGCATTTGGAAAAATCTTACAAGCATTTCTCTGTCCGGCCCGTACGCAGAATATGAAGCAGGAGACCCTGTGTGATCTGGGAGGATTGTTATTCCATACTAAAACAATAGATTCTTATTTGACTTAAGTCAAATCCAAACTTTTTTTTGAAAAAAAAGGGGTTTTGCCGGGCAGGCCCTTACACCATCCGGCAACTACTCAGGTTCAAAGTTCCATGGTTCACGGTTCAGAGGTTTGTGGACTGACCGTGATCTTGATACGGATGGAAAGCAATGAAGATTGAGTGTTTCGAGGATATCGAGGCTTGGCAACCTGTCGAGAGTCATTCGGCCCAGAGCTCATGGCCGAGGGGCCTCGAGGTCGAACGACTGGCGCGTGAATTGACTCGGAAAGAGATACGAAGAGCGAAAGATCTGAACAACCGTGAACCATGGAACCGTGAACCTAACAACCTGTGTAGTTACACCATCCGCCTATTTAAACACTAAATATTCCTTTAACTTTTTTACGAATAGACTCAGGGGGGCAGTGGGTGCATGGCTCCTTGTGGAGGGCCTGGTAATAGGTGTGATCGCTGTTCCCGATTTCCCTGAGGAGGGTGCGGGGGCAGACCCTGGCATTGGCACGAAAGTGGGACTCTTCCCTGACAAAGAAGAGAGCGACGTTAAAGCTGAAAAAGCCCTCCCCGTCGATATATGCGAGCGCCCTGGAGAGCCCTTCCAAAAAGTCAAGGAGATCCTGATCCCTCAGGTCGATCAGGGAATCATGTTCCGTGAAGATACACCATAGATCCGGTACAATGGTCTGGGGGACAAAACTCAGAAACCAGGCTGTGGATCCCCTTTCGCCAACAAACCGCTCGCCTGCCGCCTTTTCCGCCTGTACGAAATCTTCCCAGAAAAGGGCATTGTGTTTCTCATAATAGCCTCGGGAGGCATCCAGTTGAACGCGGAACTGGTTCGTAGGGGTATTGCCACAGTTGACCTGTATGTGCGGATGGACCAGGCTGGAGCCGGCCTGGGGCATGTAGTTCCAGTTAATATTAAAATACTGAATGCCGGGATCATATGCAGCCACCCGATTGATAAAAATGAGCGCGGCACGAAAGGCATCCTGCATAGTCTCCGGAGTAAAGTCTTCCATGGGCACATAGTGGGTCTTGGAGAGGACCGAGATCCCGGTGTACCGGTCAAGGGGCAATATATTGGGGAAGAGGATCGCATCCCCTACCCGTATCCTCCCCTCGGGGACAAG
>JAFDIX010000824.1 GCA_019307805.1 Deltaproteobacteria bacterium
AAAAACCGGAGTGGATCGGTGATGAAGTGACGGGTGATCCCAAGTATTTCAACTCCAATCTTGTCATTAACCCGTACATTAAATGGTGAAAGCATGATTCCGAAAGGGGTGATGGTTCTATGGACTATATCGAGGTAAAAGGTCTGACCAAGATCTTCGGTAAAGATGTCGTAGCTGTTGATAATGCGAATTTCAGTTTGCAATACGGCGAGTTTGCCAGCCTGCTTGGCCCGTCCGGCTGTGGGAAATCGACCATTCTGAATATGGTTTCGGGTTTGATCGAGCCCACGGAGGCGGAAATCTTTGTCGATGAAAAATGCTTTTATTCGCATTTTAAGGGGATAAATGTACCCGCCGAAAAGCGGGAGATGGGGATGGTGTTTCAGGATTTTGCCCTCTGGCCCCACCTGAATGTTTTTGAAAATGTGGCTTTCGGTCTGCGCTTGCGAAAGGTACCCTCTAAAGAGATCAAGAAAAGTTGGTGCAGTTGCCCGGCTTCGAAAAAAGGCTTCCCAGAGAACTGTCTGGGGGACAGCAGCAACGGGTTGCCTTTGCCAGGGCCATTGTCATTTCTCCAAAGGTGTTACTGTTGGATGAACCGCTCAGTGCCCTGGACGCAAAATTGCGCGAAGAGATGAGAGAGGAGATCACGAACCTGGTGCGTGAACTCAACATCACTACCATCTATGTGACTCACGATCAGGTTGAAGCCCTCACCATGTCCGATCGAATGTTCGTGATGGATCACGGGAAGATATTACGGGAGGGGACACCTTTGGCCATCTATGAAGATCCTCAGGTTTCTTTTGTCGCCGCCTTTATCGGAAAATCCAATTTTGTAAAAGGGTATTATCAAAAAGATGGTGAAGATGCGCTTATAAAACTGAATGAAAACCTGATCATCAGAAGCGTGTTGCCCAAAGACGAACTCGAAGAAGGCCAAAAGGTTTCTGCGATTTTAAGACCGGAAAAGATCACGGTTGCCGAATCGGTTGAAAATGTGAACCGTACCGTGCGCTCCATCTTCCTGGGTGATATCTATGAAACCCACTTTCAAATTGACGGCGATCTTGTTTTTAAAGTTCCGCTTGACAAAGAGTATCCGGCTGGTAAAACCTTTCACCTGATGTTCAATAAAGAAGAGGTTAAGATTTTGGTAAAATGAGCCCAGGTTGATGTGCGAGGCGGGTTGCCGAGAACTGATACGCCGGATCAAAGTCAGTGACCGCTTAACCCATAACCAGAATAAAAAAAGGAGAAGAAAAATGAAAAAGAGAATTTTTCCGATAGTGTTTTTGGTCTCGTTGTTCTACGTGTTTACAGTTGGTTACGCTTTTGCTGCCGATCTGGTGGTTTACTCGGCAGGCCCCAAAAGCCTTTCCAAGGCGGTGGTGAAAAAATTCCAGGAAAAGACAGGCTTAAAATTGCAGCTATACCCTGCTTCTACCGGTAAGGTGCTCGCCAAACTTGAGGCAGAGAAATATAATCCGGTGGCGGACGTGGTGATATTGGCCAGTTGGGCTGCAGGATTGGGTTTGAAAAACCAGAATATTCTTGCACCGATAAAAACCCAACACCGCAAATTTTTACGGGATGAATGGGTCGATGACTACCTCATTGCAACGGGGGCCTCTGCCATGGGAATCGCTTACAACACAAAGCTGGTAAAGAATCCTCCTAAAGACTGGTGGGACATGGCTTCGCCCCAATGGCAGAAGCAGGTAAACATGCCCTCACCCACCAAATCGGGGTCTTGCTCTGATTTTGTCGCGGCCTTTATCGGACATTACGGGGATAAGGCCTGGGATTTTTTCGCAAAACTCCGTGACAACGGGGCCAATATCGCAGGCCCAAACAATCAGGCGCTCACACCTGTTTTGACCGGGGCAAGAAAGACGGTTTTTGCTGCTGTGGATTACATCACTTATAAGCAGCTTAAAAAGGGAGAGAATATCAACATCATCTACCCGGCGAGCGGTACCGTGGTTAATCCACGACCCATTGTCATTTTGAAGTCATCGGTCCATAAGGAAAACGCCCAAAAATTTGTGGACTACTACCTGTCAAAAGAAGGCCAAAATTTGGTGGTCAATACGATCCTCATTCCCGCAAGAACCGATCTGAAGGTTCTTCCTCTCAGGGTTGGTATGGATAAGATCAAGACGATTCCTGTGAATTGGAGCTGGCTGGGGAAAAACCAGCAAGAGGTGATTAGAAGATTCTATAAAAAGATAGAGACCGGCAGATAGATAAAATCCGGTGCTGAGGAGTAGAGATGATCAACATCAAAGAACGCAGATGGTATCAGCGAATAATGAATTCTGGTATGCTGTATATCGTTTTGCTTATTATGTTCATCATGATTCTTTACCCTTTGGCAATGGTGTTTCTCCAGAGCCTGTTTCCAGACATTCTTGCGGGCAGCCTGAAGGGCTTTCTCTCTCCCTTTATCCAGGTCTTTAAGAGTGAAGGTCTCCTCACGGTTATCATAAACACCATCCTTTGGGGCATTGCCGTTACCATCGGATGTGTGATCGTGGGCATCCCCTGCGGGTTTATACTGGCCAAGACGGATATGCCCGGAAAAGGTATCATCCGTGTGATCTATGCGATCCCCTATATGACCCCGCCTTATGTAGGCGCCCTGGCCTGGATTCTGTTTATACAGGAGAAGGGCTTCCTGGAAGAAATGTTGTCAGGGCATTTGCCCGGATTCGTCCAGGAACTCTTTTTTTCTTTCTGGGGGCTTACCTTTATCATGGTTCTTTTTCTTTATCCGTTTACGGCTCTGGGAATCGAGGCTGGTTTGAGGGCGCTGCCCTCAAATTTCGAGAACTCCGCGCGAGTGCTGGGAGCCAATCGAAAAGCACTCCTGCGGAGAATCGTCATCCCCCTGCTGCTGCCCGTTATTTTGAATACGGGTCTGCTTGTTTTTTTGCAGACCGTGTCCAATTTCGGTGTTCCGGCAACTTTGGGATCAAGGGCCCGATATCCGATTATTACAGCGGAAATATATAACCTCATCTCCAGCTGGCCCATCAACATTCCGCTGTCCACAGCCCTGTCCGGTATTCTGGTGGCGATGGCCCTGGCGATTATGTATATTTCGGAACGTGTGCTGAAAAAAAAAGATTACATTCCAGAGGCTACTGGCTGCCGGTTTTATTTTTATACTTTTTATTTGTTCGGTCGCCATACCCTTTGGAACCATGGTCCTGGCTTCCCTTGTCAAGATCTGGGGTGGAGGATTTTTCAACCTGAGTAACTACACGTTCCAAAATTATTATGAGGTATTCGGGTTACATTCTGCTGGGTTTCAGGCCTTGTGGATCAGCTTTTCATTAGGGCTAATCGCACCCACGATAATTTTGTTTGGGGCGGCTTTTATTTCCTATGTCCTGGCCCACTACAAAGGGGGGCTGGCCTTTACCCTCAATTTCATCGGTTTTTTACCCAGATCACTTCCGAAGGTTGTTGTTGTGGTGGGACTTATTTTGGCCTGGAACGCGCCCTGGATCGGGATACGCATATATAACACCTATTTTATGCTGCTTCTGGCATATGTGGTTTTGTATCTGCCGGATGCGCTTCGCTATGGCGATTCGGGGATGCGAAATATTACGCGCAACTTGGAGAACAGTGCCCTTGTGATGGGGGCATCAAAGTGGAGGGTTTTCACCAAGATTATTTTTCCGCTCCTGCGACCTTACCTTATTGCATCCTGGATTCTTAGCTTTATCATTTCCGTGCGAGAGCTGGTGGCCTCGATTCTCCTCCTTCCCCCAGGGATTGAGACAACCGCCACGTATATCTTCAGCCAATTTGAGCAGGGCGGTCTATCTGAAGCTATGTGCATGGCCACAGTAACGATCACGCTCACCGTGGTGGTCTTGTTGGTGTTTAACCTTAAGTACGGCGGCGACCCGGTCAAATCACGCACCTAATATTGAACATGCAAACAATTATCAACATACTTGTTACTGGCAGCACGAAATCCGATGGAATTTCCTGGGGTTTTTTGATCATCGGCCTGTTCGGTGGTTTGGCTTTTTTCCTTTACGGCATGGAAAAAATGAGCGAAGGCATGAAAAAATCCGCCGGCAACAAAATGCGATCCATCCTGGGAGCCCTGACCAAAAACCGGGTTATCGGGCTCTTTGTGGGTGCTTTTGTTACAATGGTAATTCAGTCCAGCAGCGCCACAACCATCATGCTGGTGAGTTTTGTGCAGGCCGATCTTATGAGTTTTACTCAATCGCTGGGTGTAATTCTGGGCGCAGATATCGGGACAACCATTACCGCACAACTCATAGCGTTTAAACTTACCGATTACGCCCTCTTGATGATCGCCATCGGGTTTAGCCTGCGGATGTTCGGCAAAAAAGACAACCTTAAAAATATCGGTGAGGTTCTTTTGGGATTCGGTATTCTGTTTTACGGGATGAAACTGATGAGTGACGCCATGAGCCCCCTTAGAACCTGGCCTGAATTTATTAATATCATGAAAGGGCTGGAAAATCCCTTTTTAGGTCTGCTGATCGGCGCGGCTTTTACCGCCCTTATTCAAAGCAGCAGCGCCTTTACAGGTATTGTAATTGTTTTGGCGCAACAGGGATTAATTACTTTGGAAGCCGGCATCCCGCTGGTATTCGGTGCCAATATCGGTACATGTATTACGGCCGGACTCGCTTCTATCGGAACCTCACGGGAAGCCAAGCGAGTGGCCCTGGCACATGTGCTTTTCAAGGTGGCCGGAGTCCTTTTATTTATTTTCTGGATACCTTCGTTTGCGAATATCATTTATACTATTGCCGACAAATTCGGGTCGGACACCGCACGCCAGATTGCCAACGCCCATACGATCTTCAATGTGAGCCTGGGGCTGTTCTTTATCCCATTTACGGCAATCTTCGCCGCGGTTTTGCTTAGGATCCTTCCCGAAGAAGAAAAAATAAAAGGTGTCATACCGATGACGTGGCATCTGGATGATAGCATGATCGAAACTCCGGAATTTGCCATCGACCTGGCACGCACGGAAATCTCCCGTATGGCAAATATACTGGGACGTATGCTACGGGCCATTATCGTTCCGTTTATTTCCGATCCTAAATTAATCAATCGCGATGTTTACCACAAAGAAGAGGCCGGTCTTCTGGTGGAAGAAATACCCACACGAGACGAAATATTTCCCCAACTTACGCTGATCGAAGGAATTGATATGCGAGAGAAAAAAATAGATTTTCTCGATGAAAAAGTAGGGGACTACCTCATTCAGGTTGCCCGGCAG
>JAFDIX010000825.1 GCA_019307805.1 Deltaproteobacteria bacterium
ACTGATTAATCGTATCCTTTTTGTGGCTCTCACCCGCGGCACTGGTTATCACTGTAACCCGGCTAACGCTACCCCAAATCCCCTCGCCCCCGGGTTCATAGATACTCAATGCAGTCGATGTCGTAACCAGACTCCCGGAACCAACTGACAAGTCATAGGTCCTCTCGGTGCTGCTTGTCACGTGTGGAAAATATACAGATGCCGAGGCCGTTGTAAAACTGTCAAGCACGTTGGAAAGTTCTGACAATAATCTGTTATTCAGCCTTGTAGTAGTACGCAACACCATCCCGATATGAGGAAATTCCTGCGAATAGTCTGTCTCTGTAACAATCCCGGTTTGCTCATCGGTCACGACGGTCTTTGAAAACCCGAGCATTCCGCGGCCTGACAGGTTTACCTTCATACCTTCATAAAGATAAGTCACTGTGGACAAGCCCCCCAGTCCGTCCGAGGATGACGAAGAGGAGACGGCGTACATTGGTGCCTGGATATCCAGGACAGGATAGATACTGCCTGTGTACTTTGTATATACCGAATTATCCGTCAGCGGCGTATGCACCAGGTTGATTTCAATCCCCACACCGTCTGAAATGGTGCTGATCAAATCCGGTCTTTTACCCGCATGCAGTCGAACCTGAGTTTTGGCAGAAGCCGTTCTGACCCAATCAGCCAGGCCATCGCCATTGACATCTGCCCATGAAGAATATTCATGCAGTAAGCTTGCGCCATGTGCAGATTCGATTAATACCCCAAACGTACCATCACCGTTTGATAGCCGAGCCTGCATTTTGGCAGAAGCCGTCCTGACCCAGTCAGCCAGGCCGTCACTATTGATATCCACCCATGAAGCATAGGTGTGCAGGTACGATTTGCCATGTGCAGATTCGATTAACGCCCCAAACGTCCCGTCACCGTTTGATAGTCGAACCTGGGTTTTGGCAGAAGCCGTTCTGACCCAGTCAGCCAAACCGTCGCCATTGATATCCGCCCATGAAGCATAGGTATGCAGGTAAAATGTGCCATGCGCAGATTCGATTAACGCCCCAAACGTACCGTCACCGTTTGATAGTCGAACCTGGGTATGGGCAGAAGCCGTTCTAACCCAGTCTGCCATGCCGTCGCCATTTACATCTTCCCATGAAGCATAGGTGTGCAGGTAATATGTGCCATGCGCAGATTCGATTAATGCCCCAAAGGTGCCATCACCGTTTGACAGCCGAACCTGGGTTTTGACAGAAGCCGTCCTGACCCAGTCAGCCATGCCGTCGCCATTGATATCCGCCCATGAAGCATAGGTGTGCAGTAAACCTGCGCCATGCGCAGATTCGATTAACGCCCCAAACGTGCCATCACCATTTGATAAGCGGATCTGGGTTTTAGCAGAAGCCGTTCTGACCCAATCAGCCATGCCATCGCCGTTAATATCTGCCCATGAAGCATAACTATGCAACAAACCTGCACCATGTGCAGATTCGATTAATGCCCCAAACGTACCGTCACCGTTTGACAGGCGAACCTGGGTTTGTGCAGAAGCTGTCCTGACCCAATCAGCCATGCCGTCGCCATTCACATCTGCCCACGAAGCATAAGTGTGCAGGTAAATTTTTCCATGACTTGATACGGTAATTGCATCGAAATCTGCTCCAGCCGAATCCTGCCAACTGAATTCCATGGTTGGCAGACATGCGGACGGACTGCACTCCTGCACAGATACCAGTTGTTTTCTGCTTGTCGCTTGCCCTGTCTTATATGAAAGGTTGTAATTTCGAACGACAGCTGTTCCAACCTGCGTGGTGATTCTGGATATCACCACGTTTGACTCGATTGAGGATCCGGCCAGCCAGGCCTTCGTCTTTAACTTGCCCGTATATTCAAAAATAACAGAGGCATTGGGAAGTAAACCTGCATTCTGATTGCCCGTGTAATCAATCCGTAGTGGATAATACTCACCCGTCCCGGTTTTTTCTGTATAGCTTGTCGCAATATAATTACCAACCGTGTCCTGTATGCGGCTTACCGCCCAAATCAGCACAGCGCCATCTGTACGGTTGGTGGCCTCTATACGTGAATCGGCTGTAAAGCCATATTCCAGGATTTGCCCGGACCTGGTCCATACGCGAAACCAGGCGATACCACTTGTACCCGGTTCTGTGTAGGAGATGACTTTTGAAAAACTGTTGATTTCCGTGCGGTATTCAGTCGCGTTGGCGCCATAAGCACCGCCGACTGCAATCAGTCGTTGCCCATCCAGACAGAACCTGTCATTGGCATCAAAATCAACACCATCAATAAACC
>JAFDIX010000826.1 GCA_019307805.1 Deltaproteobacteria bacterium
CACCAGGCTCATATCGCGGAAGGTTTCAACACCACCCAGGACCATGCCTTTTTCATCCTTGAGCAGCGAGGTGGAAACCACCACCGGGATGCGGCGCTTTTGACTATTGACGATGTAGGCCGATGTATCGACAAAGCGTTTCCCCTCCTTCATGGTACAACGAAGGGCACAATCTTTTTCACAGATGTTGGAACGGAAAACTTCCCTGCACTTTTTCCCTATGGCCTCATCTCGCTGGATTCCCGTGATCTCCTCAGCAGCATGGTTGAATGAAGTGATGCGCCACTCTTTATCCACAGTGAATACGCCATCGGAGATGCTCTCGAGGATGATGTCCGTCACGTGGTCAGGTATTTGATATAGCTTATCTTTCTTCATCGCATGTATCAGGTAAAGTGATAAGAAGTCACTTTTTCAGGAGCTGACTATAGAGAAATTTCCCTTGTGAGTCAAGGAGGAAAGAACCACAACATGCGGTGTAAGGTGAGGTTGCGGTACTTAGGCTTCGCGCAAAACCGGCGTGATCATTTGGGATCAAACCATGGCCACCCTTTTTTCTATTTTGCACAGGAATCCACGGAGGGGCCACCCGCCGCTGATGACATTACAGACAGCAGGATCATCGTCAGTCAGGACATTTATGTTTGACTTCCAGACACCATGAAGGGAAGGTTCAGAACCATCCTCCTCTGGAAACCACCATCCATGCTGGGCATGGACCACCCTGGGATCGATGCCTTCAAACAATTGACATTTCTGTCTAATTCTCCCTCTGGGAGACTCGATCCACACCCAGTCCCCCTCCTTGATACCCAGTTTTTCTGCTGTTTCCGGATGAATCTGCATGATTGGGTCCGGATGCATTTTTCGCATGGACTTCACCTGGCGGTGTTCAGAATGATAATAGGGAAGATGCCGACCCCCTGTTATGAGGATAAACGGATATTCCTTGGTCATGTCCGGACGGCTGTAAGGGCTTTCCGGGGGCTCATAAAATTTCGGCACCGGATCATATCCTAAAGCCTCAAGGGTCTTTGAATAAAGCTCAATCTTCCCTGTGGCCGTCGCAAACCCCTCTTCTTCATAGCGTTTATATATTTTCGGGGAGGAGAGATATCCCCCCTGATCCATGAATTCCCGGAAAGTCAGACCTACGGGCTTGAGCCGGTAATCATAAAGTTCTTCCAGGGTTTCCCATGGCCAGTCAGCCTCCTGCCCCAATTGGAGACCCAGTCCTTTCCAGACGTCAAAGTCGTCTCGCCGGTCGTACTGGCCCGCTATCGTCTTCGGCAGGGCCCTATCACTTCCCACAATTCCCGAATAGGCCCAGATCCAGGGCCTTTCCAGATAGGTTGTGGCCGGCAGCACGTAATCGGCCAGCTCCGCGCTGGGCGTCTTAAAGAAATCTACGACCACATAAAGATCCAGGCTTTTGAGAGCCTTATAAACAAGATTCGTGTTGGGCACTGTTACCATGGGGTTGCTTGAGAGAGTAATCATCCCTCTAACCGGATAGGGTTGTCCCGTGAGGACAGCCCTGTATAAGGTGGGTCCGTGGGCAAAAATCTCATACGAACTTCGGGCGAAGGCTTCATTCCCCCACACTCTCTCCACGTGTTTTTGTGTAAGGTCAAAACCTATACGGGACATGAGGCGGAAGCGATCAATACCGAGGGTCTTGTTGATCTGTTCTTGGGAGAGCCTTTCATGGGCCGCAACTTCCTGCTCGTGGATTATGCCCGGATAGGGGTTCGTAAAGATGTCACCCCCTTTTTCATCAATGTTTCCGCAGAGCGCAGCAAGAATAAAATGTGCTTGAAGAAGCTCAATTGAGTTGGCTTGATGTTCAATCCCCATGCCGTGATTGACCACACCCGGTTTCAAGGTGGCATACCACTCGGCGGCCTGGCGGATTTTTTCCACCGGCAGCCAGGTGATCTCGGCAACCTTTTCAAGGGGATATTTCTCAGCCCGCTTTCTGAGTTCATCAAACCCGTAGCACCATGTCTCCACAAAGGACCTATCGTACAGTCCTTCTCTTATAATATGATGAATCATGCCGAGGGCAAGGGCAGTGTCTGTGCCGGGGCGGATTTGTAGCCACAAATCGGCATGTCTTGTGGCGTCTATCCCTCTCGGATCAATGACAATGATCTTAGCCCCGTTCTCTTTTCGAGCCTTCTTGGCCGCTCTCCAGAATACGTCCCAATATCGAGGTCCACCCCCTCCCCACAAAATAACACATCTGGTAGTTGGCCGGATTACCGGAAATACACGCCATCCAAAGAGAACATGGCTCATTACACAGAAAGGGCCATAACAGATTTGCCCCGCCCCGGTGTGATTGGGTGAACCGAGGAGATTAAAAAACCGTTGTCTGATCTCATCATGGGTTCGGCCGGTTCCACTTGTCGTGGCTATAGCCTCAGGCCCATATTGATCAATGATCTTTTTTATCCTGCCACCTATCTCGGCCAAGGCATCTTCCCATGATAATTCCTGCCATTTGTTCTCCCCCCGATCTCCAATCCGCTTGAGCGGATAATTTAGCCGGCCCGGGTGGTAGAAATACTCGATCACATTTCTGCGGCGGGGGCACCCTTTGGTGATCGGGTATGAAGATTTTGTGCCTGGAAAATCTTCATCGGGTTCAACTGAAACAAGGCGGTTACCCTCTACCGCGACCGCCAGCCT
>JAFDIX010000827.1 GCA_019307805.1 Deltaproteobacteria bacterium
AGGGATCCCCGTTTTGCCGTCCCATCCCCATTCGTCGTAATAGTCTTCGATCATCTGTTCCGATTCTTGGCGTGTTAGTGGCTTTTCCGTGAGGTAATCCTTAAACCCAGCCGTTTCAAACCATTGTTCGGGGGCAGTCTCGAACTCTCTATCCAGTCCCTCTCTCAGATTGGCCAGTCTAAATAGGGTCCAGACCCGGTCAACCCTCTGATTGAGGCCATCCAGGTCGGTCTTTATGCCGGTTACCGTTTCATATAGCTCTGCACATAAGGATGCACTGTAGAATCGGTTAATCTGGGCCCTGGCACAGATACCCAATGACCCCATGATGGTGAACCACCTGTGAGAGTATTTGAGGAGTCTTCCCACTTTCAGCTTCTGTTCCTGGTCCCGGTTGCTTAATCCCGGGAGTATCCGTTCAATGGCCTCGCGGGGAGCCCCCATTCGATCCAGATGGCCTGGGAAGACATCGAGAGGTCTCCGGGCAAAATAGGTTGGTGAGCCGCTGGCGCCCACATGGGGGCCCCGGGGGTCCAGAACTTGCCCCAGTTCCATGGTTCCGTAAAGGTCCCAAGGAACTGCAGACCCCGGTCCTGCATAGGGATGCATCCCTTTCACAAGGGCTGGTGCGTAGCTTTTCGTCTCTTCGCCGAATTCCTCAATTATTCCATTGAATCCGTCGGCCAGAATACTACCCAGTCCTTCGCGAAAGCTTATCATTCTTGCCCAGGTTTTCATGGAGTCAAGAGAACCTAGACTAATCTCTGTTTCCAATTGGTCTTTGGGGATGATCCCATTATGGGAAAGGGTCTTTGCGAAGCCCATTATTCCAAAGAACTCAAACATATCCAGGCCATACTCATCCAGTAGACTCATGCATTTGAAAGACTCACGATAATCCTTGAAGCCGTATATCATGGCCATGGATAAGTTCACCGCAGAAGTAGAACACCTGACGAGCCCCTTAAATTCGCCGTCCGCTATCTCCACGACGTCCTTGTCGCCTATGGGGCAGGATACGCATGCCAAGCGTCTCTTTTTTACCTTTTTGTAGACATCTACAGGAAGCTGGGGGAAAGACTTAACCAGTCCCAGATCCTGAATCTCTTTCAAGAGGGGATAATCTCGGATTCTTTTTAGCAATGGTTTACTCAATGCCTTGTACTTTTCCCTGTCCGCCACTTTGATGCCCTGTGTCCCCTTGACGACAACGGCTTTGAGATTCTTTGACCCCATTACGGCTCCAAAGCCGCCCCGACCTAAGGTGGAAAGACGGTCAACAAAGGCCATAGAGAATTTGACGAGGTTTTCGCCGGCCTGCCCGATGGAGATTACGCCCAAAGGTCTTCCGAATTCTTTCCAGAGCGCCTCACAACTCTCTTCTACACCATAGCCCCATAAATGGCCGGCATCGCATATCTCCACCTCGCTGTCGAAAATTTTTAGAAAGACCGGCTGATCGGCGCGTCCCTCAATGACAACATGATCGTATCCGGCGTTTTTTAGGAGGTAGCCGAAGTTGATACCGCCCCCACCGCACCACCCTATGGTATTGCTTGTGGGGAATTTCGAAACGGCAAAAACCCTTGAGGTGCCTGGAAGATCCGTTCCCACCAGAGGTCCGGCACCCAGAACGATAGGGTTATCCGGCGATAAGGCATCGGTTCCCGGTTTAATGGTATCGTATGCGAGCTTAACGGTAAGGCCCAGACCGCCAATATATTTTTCCGCCAGGACCATATCCAGAGGCTCCTGCTTTATTTCTCCATGTGTCAGATCGACGTAAAGAACGTTTCCAGCGAATCCACCCATGGTCATTTGTCATCCTCTCTTTTCGTCTTTTGCAATGCGTCATAAAAACACTGGTCCACACATACCCCACATTCGTTACACTCGTCGGTAAATCGGATGGAGCAATCAGCACCCCAAACATCCACCACGATCATGGCCTGGGAAGGGTTAAATGATTTTGTGTAGAGTTCTGAACAGGACAACTGGCACCTCAGGCAGCCAGTGCAGTTTTCAGTGGAAACATGGATCCGGTATTTTCCCATGTGTCGGTCTCCCTTGTTAATATACCGTTTCCCCAACCGTTCGTCTGAACGGTGCGGCCCTGAGCGGTTCGACCTGAGCTCCCTGATAGGTCTCATCGACGAAGGGGTCACGCCGAAGCCCTCCCCCTCGTGGGGGAGGGCTGGGTGAGGGTGGTAACTTGATGCAGTTAGGGTAGGACGAATGGTATTTAAGCGTCAATATCAGTCAAATATCTTATTAATGATATCGACGGC
>JAFDIX010000828.1 GCA_019307805.1 Deltaproteobacteria bacterium
TGGTAGACTCGCAGGTGACGTTTCCACCAGGCAAAGAATTTTTCGATGTCCCATCTGAGCTTATAAATCTCAGCGATTTGCTCAGCTGTCAAGTCCCTGCGATCCGTTGCTATCCAGTAATCGACGCCATCCACACGATATCCGACAACACGGACAGGTTTCTGTGTTTGATTATTGTTTTCGGGGGCGCCTAAAAGAACCTCGGAATCATAAAAAACAATACTCTCAGGATCGACACTATATTCTTTAACAGGGGTTTTGGTTGTATTGGCCTTAATGCGAATCACAAAGCTTTTACCTTCAGTCTGCAGGGTATCAAATAGGGCATGTTCCTGGTAGCCTCGATCGCCTACCCCTGTCTGGCCGGGTGAAAGTATTTGGCTGACAAATGGTCTTTCAGCTCCTTTTCCATCAGTGAGAAATATTTTTGTTGGAATTGCCTGGTTTAAATTAAAGCCCAAGTGGGTTTTGGCTTTTTTCGAGCCTTTTCGATAGTCCGCCCAGGTCATTGAGAGTACGGCATCAATTAGTGAACCATCAAAGGCGACAAGTTCACCGAGATCTACATGCTGCCTGGGCAGTATATTAGATGCTTCGCGGGTAAGTTTCTCAAATACGAATTGTAGTTGTTCAAGCCCTCTGTTATTGATGGCTTCGGAAAAGCTGCTTTTCTCGATGCCATCTTCCGGAGCTATGTTTTCACGAGCGAAATCATCTTCTTTGAGGACTTGAAGAAGATGGCGAGCAGAGACATGCTCTTCCAGATGAAATAAAATTAGCGCTTTTAGTTGATCTTCGAAATTCATTTTTAACGGTCTGTCCCCCCGGGATTCAAGCACCGGTGTCCCTGAGAGTATTTTTTGAAGCGGTTGATATAATTTATAAAACGACGGTGAAAGGTGTTTTTTGGGGTACGGTTCAAATGATCGCGGCATAGCTGCAACTCCCTGTAATTATTGATAAATTACAAGTCGCCGCGAAAATTTGTTCTTAGATGTCAAGCAAAAAATTCACTTTTTTAATTTTTTTTCACCGTTTTTTAATTTGAACTCCGCGCAGCTTGCCGCAAAGAGAGTTCATTTTATGCAAAAACCTAACCGGACGTTACTAACTTTTATTAGCCATTCTTTTCCTAGCTACTCCTTGCTTATAAATAACGGTAAATGCCTATGCATTTGACTCCTAATTTGTTTTAAGATAAATTCTTGGGCAGGAGGCCAAATGCCCAAGAAGTACAAAGAGCGCAGTTTGATAGAGTTCCAGAAAGAATTTCCAGATGACGAAGCATGCGTAAAGCACATTGTAGTGCAACGATGGCCAGATGGATTTGTTTGTCCCCAGTGTGGGCATAGCGAAGCATGGTATCTTTCCAATAGACATCTGTATGATTGCAAAATTTGTCGCTTTCAAACAAGTGTGACGGCAGGAACGATCTTCCATGGAACTCGCACCCCTTTGGTGAAATGGTATTGGATGATATTTCATATGGCGATGGACAAAGTTGGGGTATCGATATCGGAGATGCAGCGACTTCTTGATATAAAGCAATACAGAACTGCATGGTTGATGGCTCACAAAATTCGAAAAGCCATGTCCGATAGAGATGCCCAATACAGTCTCGCGGGTTTGGTTGAGATGGATGATTCGTTTTTTGGGCCAAAGGGGACGAAGCGAGGACGAGGAAGTGAGAGAAAGAGCACCGTCCTTTGTGCAGTATCTCTTTATCGAGACCGTCGAGGAGAGGAACATCCAGGCTTTGCTCATATGCGAGTAGTAGACAATGCTTCGTCGAGCACCATCGAGGATTTTTTGGATAGACTCGGATGCGGATCCACAACCAAAGAAGGTCAGGATCTTTTGGAAGCAATTCGTACAGATGGATGGAGATCCTATGGAAAGGCGGCAAAAAGCATGGATCTGTCTCATTACAAAGTTGTCCTTCGAGATCCGAAAGCTGCGGGAAAGCTTCTCCCTTGGGTTCATCGGGTCATTTCCAATGCAAAAGCCGTAATAAGAGGTTCCCACCGTGGCGTATCTGAAAAACACTTACAAGCATACCTTTCTGAGATCTGTTATCGTTTTAATCGGAGATTTTGGGAAAAGGAACTTTTTGACCGACTTATAAAAGCTTGTATATCTGCAGAAACTATAACTCATGACCAACTCGTCTACGGGGAATGAATAGCATTGAATGTTAGGAGCTAAATGCATAGGCATTTTGTTTTATTAGTTTGGTTGGTTGCATTAGTTTGATTCCTTTTAACCAACTGAACCAATCAAACCAATT
>JAFDIX010000829.1 GCA_019307805.1 Deltaproteobacteria bacterium
ACCTTATGACTATATTGAAGAATAGGTCGTTCAATCGGTACTGGCTACTAGTCCATGCTCAGATGTCCTTCCATTTCTTCAAGAACATATTCTTTTTCACCTACGGCTTCCATTTTCAGTACAAGGTTCCTGAAATCTCCCTGGTCAATTTTCCCCTTGACCCATGCACTCCACGCCTCCCTGTGGGATGACACAATGGCATCCCGGGACCCCGAATCATCGAACCGGCTGAGTGCATCATCCTCTATCCAGACGCAGTAGTTGCATTTTTTATCCGCGTCGTCGGAAACCACAAAAAAATACTGAAATTTCTCACTCCCGGGCTTCAGCCCTTCCTTGATCTGATAATCCTTGTAAGACCATTCTTTCATCATGACTATTCCTTTCTCCTGATGTTTTGCCGCAAGGAATTCTGTGTGATGGAATCCGCGGCAAAATGTTTTTATTTTTTTCTCATAATCCTTCCAAGTTCTTTTGAAAGCATTCTGAGATGTGCCTTCTCCTCATTGGTCAGCTGGCTGATCAATTCCTTGCCCTTGCCCTCCTCCGTTTCATCCTGCATCAGTAGAAAAAAGAGAATGGAATCCTTCTCAAATTGAATGGCGAGTTTAAGCGCATCTACCGCATTGCCCACCTGTGCCAGCTGTTCCTCCACAGGCGTTGCAGCCCTGAAAACGTGCATATCGGCAGCCATTTTGAGATACTGATTGATCTCACCCTGGGGATCCCACACAGTGCTCTCCCGGGCGGATTCAGGAAGCTCGGATTTCAGGGCCTTAAATTTTTCCCTGTGTTCGACCTCCCGTTGCTCCAGATCAGAGAAAAGGTCTTTGACATCAGGATCGTCCACCAACTCCCGGGCCTTCAGGTAAAAGAGCCTTCCGTTTTCTTCTATCTCGATAGCCATCTGAAACACTTCATTTGCGTTAAAGTCAAAGGCCATGACCAATCTCCTTTATTCTTTTTTGTTTTCCTTTTCTTCGACCACACAGTAGATGCCCTTTCCCGCCATGGCCGGGCCGAAGCACTGATTGTCCGAGAGGCACCTGGCCTTTTCAAAGTCCCCGTCCGCCCAACGTTGAATGAGATGGGGTTCCCTGATAAGTGGTCTGCTCATAGAAATATAATCCGCATATCCTTCCTGTACAAGCCTTTCCCCCACATTGAAAGATCTGTTACCCCCCACAAGGATCAAGGGTATACCCACCTTTTCTTTAAGGGCCTTTGCGGAATCCCGGAAGTAGGCCTCTTTTTCTTCTGTTTTGATACCGCCCCTGGAAGGAATAAATTTCCCCGAAATCATGGTTCCCCCGCTGAGCTCTATGGCATCAAGCCCCCCTTGCTCAAGCAAGACGCCCACTTTGAGGGTGTCCTCAAGAGGCAGGCCGTCTTCCACAAAGTCCTGACAATTCATCTTTATGAGGACCGGAAAATCTTCTCCCACGGCACCCCTGACGCTTTGAAGCACCTCCAGGGCGGCCTTTGCCCGATTTTCCACCGGACCGCCATATTCATCCTGGCGTTTGTTAAAGGCCGGGGATAGAAACTGGCTTAACAGGTAACCGTGGGCGGCATGGATCTGTACCCCGTCAAACCCCGCCGACCTGGCCCTGCGGGCTGCCTCTCCAAAGGCCCCCACGATTTCCCGGATCTCATCCTGTTGCAATTCCCTTCGGGGACCTTTGGCAAGGCCCTCCACATTAGATGGGGCAAGGGGTGTCTGCCCTGTCAACTTTGGGTTTGCGAAAAATCCCGCGTGGGCCAACTGAATGACGACGCGCGAATCATGTGCATGCACGGTATCGGCCATTTTGCGAAGACCGTCCATGAACCGGTCATCATAAATGCCCAATTGCCAGGGGCCTGCCTGACCTTCCTTCTGTACATAGGCATGGCTCGTAATGATCATGCCCAGGCCCCCCTTGGCCAATTCCCCCATCAGGTCCAGGAGTTTCGGGGTGCAGGCCCCGTCCTCTCCGGCCATTCCCTCCCAGGTGGCTGAACGCACAAAACGATTTTTCAAGGTCATTCCCTTTATAGCCGTTGTTTCAAACATCACTGACATGACTCTCTCCCCTCCAAAAAAAATTAATATTTAGATCCTCACTAATATTGCTTTTTTATTTAGCATTTCACTCTTTTGAAATCTACCTTTTTATCCTGTACCGGACCCTTCCACGGCATGGCAAACCAGTGTCCTCACAGACTTCAGCAAGGACAGGGATAAAATATCTTAAGCTGGACAGACTGTGTCGCAATTTGCATAGATGGG
>JAFDIX010000157.1 GCA_019307805.1 Deltaproteobacteria bacterium
CCATCTCCTGGGCCGTGAGGCCCACCCTGGCGGCCCTGTCCCTATCGGGAATAATTCGGATCTCGGGATTCCCAAGGTCCAGACTCGGAATGGGCCTTAGCTGGGAGCCGGGGATCAGGGCCATGATCTCTGCAAACACCCCTTGTCCCAGTGCGACCAGTCGCGTCAGGTCGGGTCCGCTGATATCCACATCAATAGCACGGCCTGCCCCCACTCCCCTGGCAAAGAGACTCGTCTGTGTCACGATGGGGATCATTCCCGGGATGCTGCGCAGGACGCGCTGAAGCACGGGAATAAGCTCCTTTGCCCGGAGAGGGTCTTGAGCCACGGCCCCCATGAAGACCCGCTGAGAAAAGGCAACGAAAAAGAAACTGCCTATGGGAGGAGCGTCGAGATCGGCCCCGGGTTCGGCCTGCCAGTATTTGCGCATTTCTTTCTCTACAAACTCCCCCACTGCCTCAAATTCTTCTATGCTGTACCCCGGCGGAGGAATCATGATCCCCAGAATCAGATTCCTGTTCCCTTCAGGGAGATATTCTGTTTTCGGGGCAAGAAACCAGGCCATGCCCAGGGCGATGGAGGTGAGGAGCACCACCACTGTCACACGGCGGAAGATCCGGCCGCACAACCAGTAGACAAAGGAGGAAATCCATCGGGAAAATCCTCGGGCAATATGGGAGAGACCGAAGAACTCCCGGACCCCAAACCGACGCTTCTCTTTCTGCCCTGCATTGTTTTTGGGAGAAGGGATTATTCTGCCGGCAAGTGAGGGGATCACCGTGACGGCCACGAGAAGGCTGAGGATGACCGCAAAACTGATGGCAATGGCAATATCCCGGAAAAGCTGCCCTGCCTCCTCCTCAACGAAAATTACCGGAAGAAAGACTGCGACGGTTGTCAGCGTGCTGGCAAGAACCGCTCCCCAGACCTCTCCTGTGCCCTGCAAAGCCGCCTGTACCCTGCTTTCCCCCATCTGCCGGTGCCTGTAAATGTTTTCAAGCACCACAATGGAGTTGTCCACGACCATGCCGGCGGCAAAGGCACACCCGGCAAGTGAGATGACATTAATGGTCCGGCCGAAAAGCACCATCATGAGAAAGGTTCCAACAATAGATATGGGGATGGCGAGGGTAACGATGAAGGTCGCTGAAAAACTCCTCAGGAAAATCAGAAGCACCAATACGGCCAGGGTGCCGCCGAGAAAAATGTTCTGCCTGACCAGGGCGATGGCGCTGTCTATGTATTCGGTCTCATCGTATACCTGTTCCAGTTGGAGACCCATGTCAACCAGGAGGGTCTCGTTGAGTTCTTTGATTGCTGTCTTGAGCCCTGCCATGACTTTCAGAACATTGGAGCCTGCCTGACGTATGGCATTGATTGCCAGAACAGGGTCGCCCTTATTCCGGCTCACACTGCTTCTTTTTTTGAAACCGTAACGGACCTGGGCAACATCTTTGACCCTTACCGGGGAGTCCCCTACATACCGGATGACGACATTCTCCGCATCCTCCGGGTTCAGGTATTCCGCTTCCGTGCGCGCAATATACCTCCGCTTGCCCTCGTCAAAAGCGCCGGCTGAGATGTTTTTGTTTTCCGCAGACAGGGCCCTTGCCATTTCGGTGACGGTCACTTCCCTTGCGGCCAGGGCCGACTCATCGAAAACCACTTGCATTTCTTCTTCCTGGCCGCCGTAGACGTTGACCTTCGCCACCCCTGAAACCCGCTCAAGGCGAGGCTTGATAATATCATCGGCAAAGTTCTTGAGGGTATATATGGGTGGGGCCTTCCCTTTTATGGCCCGAAGCACGACCCACGCCATGGGTGGCGCATTTTCACTGGCTGAGACGATGATGGGACGATCTGCGTCATCGGGATAGGAGGGGACCTGATCCAGCTTCGTGGAGACCTTGAGCAGGGCAACATCGATGTCGGTGCCCACGGAGAACTCCAGGTTGACCCTGCCCCTGGAATCACCGGACTCGCTGGTGAGACGAATGAGCCCTTCAACGCTTTTCAGGTACTCCTCCTGCTCTTCAACGATCTCTTTTTCCACCTCCTGTGGGGATGCACCGGGCCAAACAGTGGTCACCGTGATCTGGGGACGGGTCACATCCGGTGCGAGTTGGACGGGAATCTTCAGCAGAGAGAGAACCCCGAAGAGAACCACGAAGAAGATTCCCACAGTAACGGAGACGGGGTGTTTGATGGAGGCATCAGCCAGTCGCATACTTGAAAAGGGCCTCTTAGGACGGATTGGGTTTTGGGGTTGCTCTATGGGTCGCAGGCGGGTTCACGGACTTCCCCTCTCTCATGACTCGAACAGGTTGACCGGGGCGGAGCCTTTCGTTTCCCCGAACCACGACCTTTGATCCTGCCTTCAGGTTCCCCTGAATTTCAATAAGCGGACCATGGGCGGGACCGATTTTCACCGGAACGAGATGGGCTTTATCGTCATTGATTACGTAGACAACGGTGCCGGAGCTACTCAGTACCAGGGCGTCTTTGGGCACCAAAATGGCGCGATGAGGATTTCCCACCGGAAATGTGGCCCGCCCAAGCATCCCTGCCTTGATGGCGTTATCCCTGTTCAGAATTTTAATGCGCACGGGGAAGGTCCTGGCCACTTTGTCTGCCCGGGGAATAACGGCATCTATGATACCCCTAAAGACTCTCCCCGGGAGGGCGTCGAAAATCACCCGTGCGCTGTCCCCTTTCCTCATCGCGGGGATATGTCGCTCGGGCACGGGGACCATAAACAGGATGGGGTCCGGAACCACAAGCGTCACGACGGGCTTCCCTTCTCCAAGCCACTGACCCGGGAGGCAGTGGCGTTTCACGACATATCCGGATACAGGGGCCCTAATGATTTTCTTATCGAGTTGATCCTCAAGGGCACGAAGTTCTACCTTAAGGCGGGCCATCTTTTTGTGCGACGCCTCGGAAGCGAACCTGGCGTCGTCATAGGCCTTCTCAGAAACGCTCTTGATGCTATACAAGCGTTCTTGTCTTTGCAGTTCACGCTGTGCCTGGGTTTCCTGGACCCTGGCCTCTGCCATGTTTGCCTTGGCGGCCTCTACCTTGAGTTCAAGCTGGCTGGTGTTTTGTTTGCAGAGAACCTGTCCCTTCTGCACACGATCCCCTTCTTCCACCAGGACCTCTTTTACCAACCCTGACTCTTCCGAGGCAACCACGGTCTCCAACCAGGGCTCGGCACTTCCAATCAGGGTGACAAGGGTGACCACCTCCTTCTCCTGGACAGGGGAAACTCTTACCGCTGCAGGGGGGCGCCCTTTCTTCTTGGAGTCATTTCGGGCCCCGGCGAAATGGGGTGCCAGCAAAAGGGCGGCCAGGATAGAGACAACAAACAGGGCGAGGGTTCTGTTGGGTTTGGGCATTATCGCAGTCATTCTCTCTCGGTTATCCGATCTCTCAGGGTATAATGTCGTTAGGATGCCGTACAAGGGCAACATTGTATGGAAAGGGGGAAGCTATTTCAAGGCTTGTCTCGCCTATGACCGGGAGTTTGCGCTTTCCTCTCGTCTTAAAGGATGACCAGGCGGCCTTTGCTTGACCAAATTTCCTCTATCCGATATGCTTCAACGTTGATTGAAAAGGGCCGAGGGTCATTCCAAGGGGTGTCCATCGGGAAATTCCGGGACGGGCCTTCGGAAGGAGTTTTGAGGGCAGGGTCCTATGGGTGGTCTATCTCTCCTCTTTTCAGCATAAAACGGTCCTTTTCATTTTCAAGCGCGAGGATTTTGGCACGAAGCATTTTGAGATCCTCATCCTTCTGCCTCAGGTCCGCATCGCATTGACAGGGGCGAAACTCATTTTTGGCCAATGCCTTTCGCAAGGCTTTTATTTCTTTCCGGATTTTTTTCAGCTTTTTTTTCTCGGCCTTGCCAATCATGAGGATCAAACCCTGGGGTGGGCTTTTGAAAATGCCCGATAGGAAGGTATGCCACTACCCCTCAAGAAACATATTAGAACTATAGAATAAACCATATAACCTGAAATGTCACGCTAAATTCCTCAACCATTTCTAATGCTTATCCGGGAAAAACTTTGGCCAGGGAGACAAGGGAAGTGACCGTGCTGGAGGAAAGCTCCGAAATTCTTTTTAACCAAAAGTTGACTTCCGATACCTGTCTCATGGGGTTGGGGTCGCCCGGTATGGCGGGTACTGCCAGGCCCGGCCAGTTTGTGATGGTGCAAGTGCATCCCGGCAATGATCCCCTGTTGAGGCGGCCCTTCTCCATATGCGGGACAAGGGCAGATGCATTGCTCATTCTCTATCGCGTGGTGGGGAAGGGGACCTCCATCATGGCGGAAAAAAGGGTGGGGGAGCGGGTGTCCCTGGTGGGACCACTGGGCAGGGGATTTGAACAGCCCGAAGGGAAGGATATGGCCCTCCTGGTGGCGGGGGGCATAGGGATTGCCCCACTGTTCTTTCTGGCCCAGACCATGGAGCCAACCCATTACCGGTTTTTTGCGGGTTTCGGGACGGCCCGAGACATTATCAGGGCAGAGGATGTTGCAGGGGATGCAGGGGATGTCTCCCTTGCAACGGATGACGGATCCGAGGGGTATGCCGGCCTCGTGACCGGTCTGCTTGAAGCTTATCTGGAACCGAAGGGGCCTGGGCATGACGGCATATCTCTCTTTACCTGTGGACCAAGACCCATGCTGAGGAAGGTTGCCCTGGAGGCCATGGCCCGACAAATTCCCTGTCAGGTCTCCCTTGAAGCAGCCATGGCCTGCGGCCTCGGCGCGTGTCAGGGATGCGCCGTCAAGGCTGGGACCCGGGAAAGGCGCCCCTATTACCATGTGTGCTCAGACGGGCCGGTATTCCCCGTTTCTTCCATTGACTGGGATTGTCTGTAGGCGGATATTCCATGAACTTATCAGATATTGATCTTAGTGTGAACCTGGGACCGCTCCGGATGAAGAACCCGGTCATGACCGCATCCGGGACCTTCGGTTATGGCCTGGAGTATGGGTCCTTTGTGGACCCAAACCTGCTGGGGGCCGTTATCGTGAAGGGGCTTTCCATCAAGCCCATGCCGGGTAATCCTCCACCCAGGACAGTGGAGACCGCCTGCGGTATGCTCAATTCCATCGGCCTCGCCAATATCGGGTTGAAGGCCTTCATTGGAGAGAAACTCCCCTTACTGCAGGATCTGGATACGGAACTCATTGTCAACATCTACGGCCATCATATGCAGGAATACGGAGAGCTGGCCGCTGCCTTGAAAGGGGTGGAAGGCATTTCCGCTATCGAGGTGAACATCTCCTGTCCCAATGTGGATCGCGGTGGCATGGCCTTTGGGACAGATCCGGAGATTTCCGCAAGGGTCATTGAAACGGTCCTCAGAAACACGGACAAGCCGGTCATTGTCAAACTGTCTCCCAATGTGACAGATATCCGCGCTGTGGCCAAAGCCGTGGAGGGTGCGGGAGCCCACGCCATTTCCCTCATCAATACCCTGACCGGCATGGCCATCGACCTTGAGAAAAGGACGCCCCGGCTGGCCAAAGTATCAGGAGGTCTCTCAGGGCCGGCCATCAAACCTGTGGCACTCCATATGGTATATCAGGTGGCGAAGAGCGTTTCGATTCCTGTCATCGGGGTCGGCGGCATCATGGATTACCGGGATGCCCTTGAATTTATGGTGGTGGGGGCGAGGGCGGTTCAGGTAGGCACGGCCAGTTTTGTCAATCCCAGGGCAACGATGGATATTCTGGAGGGCATGAAGGGCTTTTGCCAGGAAAGGGGCATCACCCGAATCGAGGATATCATAGCAACGCTGAAAATCCCGGATATATAAAACGACTTACAGGTTTTTAGGTTGAAGGCTGAAGACTGAAGCAACTGATTCATCATTTCTCTTTTTGAGCGTTTTCTCGCATTTCCCGCATTTCTCGCTCTCCGCCAGGCGCTATGCCCCTTCCACTTTCCCCCTTCAGCCTTCCACCTTCTACCTAAACCCTTCTATCTTCTCCCGTACATGCCTTCGATGAGGTCCTTGAAGGCCTCGTTCACGTACTTGCGTTTGACCTTCATGGTGGGGGTCACTTCCCCGTCTTCCTCATAGAGCTTCTTGGGCAGGATGGTAAATTTCTTGATCTGCTCGACCCGGGCCAGTTCTTCGTTGACCTTGTTCAGTTCCGACTGAATGAGCCGAATGATTTCCGCGCTTTCGGTGAGATCCCTGTAGGTCGAGAACTGGACCTTGTTGTCCTGGGCGTATTTTACCACGTTGTCTTCGTCGATCATGATCAGGGAGGAGAGAAACTTTCTTCGGTCCCCGATCACCACCGCATCATTGATATATATACTGGATTTGAGTTTGTTCTCTATGTACTGGGGGGTAATATTCTTTCCCCCGGCCGTTACGATAATGTCCTTTTTCCGGTCCGTGATCTTGAGATACCCGTCTTCGTCGATTTCTCCCACATCTCCGGAATAAAGCCATCCATCCTTGAGGGCCTCTGCCGTGGCCTCAGGGTTCTTGTAATAGCCCTTGAATACACTGGGGGACTTTACCAGGATCTCACCGTCATCAGCGATCCTGACCTCGGTCCCTGTGATGGGCGGTCCCACGGTTCCGAATTTGACCCGGCCCACCCGGGACACGCAGGTCACGCCTGTGCCTTCGGTCTGTCCATAGCCTTCCACAAGATTTACCCCAATGGACTGAAAAAATTGGAG